>NZ_JBXUGI010000019.1:0-109592 GCF_057180465.1 Chryseobacterium sp. HNCC26DJ238 | reverse complement strand
ACTGAACAAAACGTTTTTGCTCAGGTTTAATTAATTATTTTTGACCTATAATCTGTATCGGATTTTTAGGACGGGACAGGGGTATGAAACTTTACTGTCTTATATTGTCTTTTTGCTGGTCTGCTGACGTAGAGGTATTGGTGATGTTGATACTTGTCGGGGTAACCAAAGGAATACCATCGGTATCAAGACGCTTTTTGATCTTCATTAATGCATCACTTTTGATATGCATCATATTTGAGCCTGCTTTGATCCAGAATTTTGCCTGAATAGTGAAAATTCCCTGCTTCAGATCGGTGAAATTTACCTCAGAAGTTTCTGCCCTGTCAATGTTTTCAATATTCCTGATAACCTCTAAGATTCCGTTTTGTGCTTTCGAAATGTCTTCGTCCGCCGGAATTTCAAAATCTAAAATAATTCTTCGCTGAGGGGAAGCGGTAATATTATAAAACGGTGCATTAAAAATTACCTGATTCGGAATATATGCCTTTTTTCCGTCATCGGTGATAAGTTTGGTTGTTAAGAATCCAATATCCTGCACGGTTCCGGAATGATTTCCGATCGTAATGTAGTCTCCGACTTTAAAGGCTTTATCAATGCCGATGAGCATACCGGAAAAAATACTTGATACCAGATCTTTCAGGGCAACCCCGGCAATAACCCCAGCAACTCCAAGACTTCCGATGAATTTCCAAAGGAATCCGCTGAAGCCCATAATTTCCAGGGCGATGAAGGATCCCATCATCATAATGATAAATCTGAAAATTCCGATAAAAGTAATAACGGATCCTTCTCGTTTGCTGTTGGGGAAAATCTTATGCATTATTTTTACAGCCAGTTTACTGAGGTATTTGCTGGTCAGTAAAAAAAACATAAAGACAATAATCCCCACAACGAGCTTAGGGGTAAGCTTAGCAAATGCGATGTACCAATTTTGTAAGACTTTATAGACCGTATCTACATAGCTTAAGCCGTATTCCATATTAAATTTTTTTCGAAATTATAAATAAATTTTTATGCAAAAATTTTGCCAGTAACAAAAAGTCTATTAAATTTGTAGACTAATAAAGCAAAATATTATGTCAATTAAACTAGGAGATACCGCACCCAACTTTCAGGCAGCCTCTACAGCAGGAAATATTGATTTTTATGAATATCTCGGAAATTCGTGGGGAATATTATTTTCCCATCCTGCGGATTATACTCCGGTTTGCACTACTGAATTGGGATACACTTCAAAACTGCAGTCTGATTTTGATAAAAGAGATACCAAAGTAATTGCTCTCAGTGTAGATGGAGTAGAAGATCATCAAAACTGGATCAGGGATATTAACGAAACGCAGAATACAGAAGTAAAGTTCCCGATTATTGCGGATCAGGACAGAAAGGTTTCTGAACTGTATGATTTTATACATCCGAATGCCTCGTTAACAGCAACCGTACGTTCTCTGCTGATCATCGATCCGGCTAAAAAAGTGAGACTTATTATTACTTATCCTGCTTCAACAGGAAGAAATTTTAATGAAATACTGCGGGTATTAGACTCTTTACAATTGGTAGACTCCCACAAAATTGCCACTCCGGCAAACTGGTACGACGGTGATGATGTCATTATTCCACCCTCTATTTCTACGGAAGAAGCAGAGCGTATTTTTCCAAAAGGGGTTACTGAGATTAAGCCGTATCTACGTTATACTCCACAACCTAACCAATAGGCTTAGATTTTTTTATTTATTATATATAGTTTAGTTTTAATTTTAAGAAAGCGGCCCGGAAAATTTCCCGGGCCGCTTTTGTATATTGTGTTTAATATTTGATTATTTTACATCGTTAGCAATTGCTTTTGCTTTAGATGAAGGTAAATAGATACTGAAACCAACATTGAAACTGATTCTTGAAGTCAATCCTTCATTACCAAAACCTGTAACACCATTGTATTTTACTAAACCTTCAACACCAATGTTTGGAGTAATAAAGTAAGAATAACCTGGACCAACACCAAAGTCTAATCCTGTTGTAGAGATTCCGTTTTCAACGTTGAATCCACCAACACCTAAGTTACCTTCTAAGAAAAATCTACCGTGGTTTAATAAATTGTCAACTCCTTTTTCACCCGGTGAAACAAAATAACGTCCTAATGCTCCAACACCATAATCAAACTGAGTTGATGCTCCTGCACCCGGCTTAGAAAAACCTAAAGTAACATAACCCCCCAATGCAACGTTATCTTTGATGAAGTATGCTGCTCTTGGCTGAAGTTTGATATCATAACCTGCTCCTGTATTTAATCCAAAGTTGCTTGATATTAAGCTACTACCAACCATCCAGTTTCCTTCTTGAATTTGTGCGTTTGCTGTAGCTGTCAATCCTGCAACAGCTAATATTCCTGTAAAAATTAGCTTTTTCATAATTTATAATTTTAATAAGTTAAATGTTAATTATTTTGATATGCAGTTCAATTCAATAAATGTGCCACAACACTACATGTTACCCCGTTATGGGTGAAAGTCATGTTTAAAGTAAGCAGTCAGACATTAACATTTTAACTAAAATTATGCCTCGGAAATTTATAAAAACAGAAGGATTATAGATACCACAAAGCCTGCAATAGCAAATTTTATACCCCGTCTGAAAGGCTTGCTTTTCGTATTAAACATCCAGAAGCTTGATACAACAAAGAAAAAAAGGCATACTCCAAAGAATGCATTGAGTGGCGACAGGGTATCTGCAGACTTCGCTTTATGCAGCTTAGACATTTTATCCAAAACGAATGGCAGTTCCTTCTTAGAATATGTAGCCTGTCCGGTAACTGTATTATAAGTTCCTTCTTTGAAGAAAAGAATATTATTTTCAGATTTTTTAACTTCGAAATTTTTTATTTTCAGTTCTTTTTCAAGTTCTTTTTCTGAAAGATTTTTGGCAATCACTTTATCATACAGCTTTTCTTTTTTCAGAAAATCAGTATCCCTGTAGATCAGAAGTATTCCGCTCAATGCATAAATGAGCATAATTCCTGCCATAAAGTATCCCAAATAACGATGGGTAATTCTCATAAAACTTCTTGTATCTTTAATCTTATCCATATCCGGTCGTATTTTTTAAATTTCAAAAGTGGAAGCTGCAAAATTGCAACTTCCACTTTGAATAAGGAAATTTTCAGTATTAAATTCTAAAATTTACAGTCTGTACGTTAATGTAAAATAATAGTTTCTTGGTGTAATAGGGTTTACAGAATAATTTTCATGAACATTATAATTAACGACATCAAACAAATTACCCACTTTTCCCTGTATAGAAAATTTCTTCCAGTCATATCCTGCAGATAGTGAGACAGTCGTGTAATCATTAAGCTCAAAGATTCTGCTTACTCCGTTTCTTACCGTTAAACTGTTTGCTCCTGTCTTTGTGTCGTTCCATCCCGCTAATCTGTTACCGATGTAATAAGCACCAGCACCAATTTTTAATCCTTTGATGTATTTTGTGAATTTATAAAAAACCGATGCATTGGCTGTCGTAGCCGGAGTTCTTACCAGTCGCTGATCTTCTACATACCCGAAAATTTCAGGAGTGTCTAAATAGACTGAATTGTTATATGAGATCCCCCCGATTATAGAAATGTTCTCAGTAGGATTACCGGTAATATCCAGCTCTACACCTCTGCTTCGCATTTTTCCGGCGAAATCTTTTGTCAGACCGTTGGGGTCTACAGGATTTCCTTTGTCATCAAGAGCATTCTGGTAATAATTTCTATATAGAATCTGATAAGCTGTGATGTTAAAAGCTAAAGCATTGTTCCATAAATTTTTCTTCAATCCCACTTCATACTGATCTATATGGGTAGGTGTCAGTGTTGTTCCGTCTCTGGTAATACCTGTATTTGCTACAAAGGAATTGGTATAGGTGGCAAACGCTGAAAGATTTTCATCAGGCATATAGATAATGCCGACTTTAGGGGAAACTGCCTGGTCAGAAGTAGCTGTATTATTGGTAAATGATTTTGAATTGGTTCTAAACTTTGTATTGATCGTTGGCATATTTTCTATATAAGACCAACGTAATCCTGCGATAACTTTAAATTGATTCGTCAGACTCACAAAATCCTGTGCATAGACTCCGATTCTTCTTGTATTGATTCTGTTCTTCTCAAGTTTTTCAGCATTGGGCATCTGTCCTCCATTCCATGTGGAAGGGTCATCTAAGTACAGTGAACCCGTTCCTCCGTTTGCACCATAAATATAAGAGGTTCCGAAGGCAGCTTTTTTTGCGTCACTGATAGCAGGGTTGTAATAAGTGTAAGAATCTGCAGCACCATAATCAGCATCGGCTCCGATTAAAACTTTGTGATTGATTGCCCCGGTATTAAAATCACCGTTGATGTTAGCCTGTAAGCTGGTGTAATTCTGCTCGTTGTATGTCCGGTTTAAATTTCTTGTAGCCCAGGCTAAGCGATTGGTATTTTTCTCATAACTCCACTGCGCTCTTTCGGTTGAAAAGTAATCTTTGGTGTAATTCTGATATGATGCCATCGCATTCAAAGTCCATTTGCTGTTGAACTGATGATTAAAAGTTACATTGGTTGAAACCTGTTCTACATTCTGATACTGCCATTCAGTTCCCAGGAATGCATTTCTGGGAAGTAAGTCATTCAGTTTAAAACTCTGATCAGGATTTGTAATAGCACCGATTCCAAAATCCGGAGTGAAATTATTCTTAAGATAGTCTGCTTCAACGATCAGCTGAGATCTGCTGCTTAAGTTAAATAAAAAGGAAGGATTGAAATAATATTTCTCTGACTGCACCACATCTCTGAAACTCTCAGCATATTCATAGGCTCCGTTTACCCTGAATGCGATATTTTGTGATAGAGGCCCATAAATGTCTACAGTTGGTTTGTAAGAATTCCAGCTTCCTGCGTTCATTCCGACACTTCCTCCAAAGTTGAACTTCGGCTTCTTGGTAATCATATTAATAATTCCTCCTGCAGCGGTATTTCCGTAAAGCATTGCATTGGCACCTTTTAATACTTCAACTCTTTCCAGACCGGTTACTTCAGGAAATACGCCACTGTTGATTCTGCCTCCATTCTTAAAAATATTATCATTTCCTAAAATGAAACCACGACCTCCAAAGCTGTCCTGAGAATTTCCTCTGGAAGAAGTTATATATATCCCGTTTACATTCTGTAGTACATCACCCAATTGTTTTGCCTGCTGCTGTTCGATAATCTCATGCGTAACTATTGCGATGGGCTGAGGTGTTTCCATTACCGTAAGATTTGATTTGGTAGATAGTGGAGTGGCATTATTTGGATTTCCTGTTTTATGGAGATTCACATCTTCAATAGTTTGAACTCTGACGGTATCAGATTCAGAATTGTTTCTCATCTGTGCACTCACCGATGCTGTAAGCGCTATAAGTCCTAAGGAAAAAATCCTTTTTTTCATGGTTTAGATTTTTGAAATAGAATTAGATGCCGCAAATGTAAACTATAAGTTATTATTATTTAGAATTATTAAAAATAAAATAATTGATTTTTATCATGTTTACGATGTATGAAAATTGTTGATTAATAATTGAATAATCAACTGGTATTTGTTTAAAATTCGGTTGTTTTTTTATATGATCTGTTTGAAATCAATTTATATGAAGTAATCATACACTTTAACTTTTTTTTCGTTTATGGATAAAGGATTACAGGTTATTTTAAAATCTTTATTTTTTGATATACTTTTCATGTTTTCAATTTTGAACGCTAAAAACATTCTAATGTGTTTAATTGAATGCTTTTTATAAATATATTTGTTAAAAATAAAAGTATGCAATTGGTAAAAGTAGGTCTCTGTGCCTTTGGAATGAGCGGGAAAATTTTTCATGCACCATTTTTGAGAGAACATCCCGGTTTTTTAATGTCTGCAATTGTAGAAAGATCAAAAGAAGAATCAAAAGATAAATATCCTGATGCAGTTATCTACCGTTCTGTAGAAGAAATGCTTCAAGGTGCTGATCTTGATGTGGTCGTTGTCAATACTCCTGTTCAGACTCATTTTGAATTTACAAAAATGGTATTGGAAGCAGGTAAAAATGTGATTGTTGAAAAGCCCTTTACCGTTACTGTTTCTGAAGCTGAAGAATTGGTAAAGCTCGCTGAGGATAAAAATCTTTTTTTGAGTGTCTATCAAAACAGAAGATTTGACCGAGATTATCTCCAGGTTCAGAAAATTATTGCTGAGGGAAAGCTGGGGGTTGTCAGAGAAGTGGAAATCCGTTTTGACAGATTCCGTACAGAAGCCAGCGGAAAAGAACACAAAGAAAACCCTGAACAAACAGGTTCGGGCTCTGTTCATGACCTTGGTTCCCATCTTGTAGATCAGGCCGTGCAGCTCTTTGGCTTTCCGGAAAAGTTATTTGCAGATGTATTTTCAATGAAGGGGGAAGAATTTGCCAATGATTATTTTGAAATTCTGCTGTATTATAAAAATGATCTGAGACTGAGATTGAAATCTTCCGTCTTTACAAAAGAAGATCATTTTGCCTATAAAATTCATGGTAATAAAGGGAGTTTTCTGCAGGAGCGGACCGATGACCAGGAAAACCAACTGGCAGCCGGAGCAGTGCCTTTGTATGGAGAAGAATGGATGCAGCCTCTGACAGAGTCTGACGGAATCCTGAATTATATTGATGAAAACTCAGAATCCAAAAGGATTACGACCTCCAGCCAATCGGGAAACTATATGAATTATTACCAGCAGATTTACGAGCATATTGTTTTTGGATATGCTCTGCCGTCTTTAGGAAATGAAGTTATTCAGAATATGAAAATCATCGAAGCTGCGCTGGAAAGCTCCGCCAAAGGTAAAATTTTAGATTTAAGTTAAATTAACCGTAAAATCTGAAACCGTGTCTTTTCAGCATATACTGAAATTTTTATGCGGTTATAATTAATTAGAATAAAATATGAAAAAAAGAAGTTCAAGTTTTACTGTGATAGGTCTTTTATTTGTGGTCATCAGCCTGACATTGGTTGATGACAGCAGATTTCTCAGATATGGATTTCTTCTGCTGGGAATTGCCTTTCTGCTTTACAGTATTTTTACGATGATAAAAAAAAGTTAGATAATAATATCTAACTTTTTAATTTTTATATTTAGTCCTGAAGCTCCAGCCATCTCATTTCGTGGTTTTCAAGTTTTTCAGAAAGACTTTCAAGATCGGCAGAAAGTCTTGAAATTGTATCATAATCCGATTCGTTGGTAAGCTGCTCTAAAATCGCGGCTCTCTTTTCTTCAAACTCAGGAATTTCTTTTTCAATTGTTTCCAACTCCCGCTGTTCTTTGAATGATAATTTCTTTTTTGGAGGCTGTGGTTTTGAAACAATTATTTCTATTGGTTTTTCAATGATTTTCTCAACTACCGTTTTTGCTTTTTTATCTTCATTTTTTTGATTTCCGTCTTCCAGCTTTTTATTCTCTCTGTATTCTGAAAAGTTTCCGATAAAATCTTTAATCTTTCCTTCTCCTTCAAATGCTAAAATATGGTCAACGATCCTGTCCATAAAATACCTGTCGTGGGAAACGATAATTAAACTTCCCTGAAAATTTAAAAGGAAATTTTCAAGAACGGTCAAAGTAGGAAGGTCGAGGTCATTTGTGGGCTCATCAAAAATCAGAAAGTTTGGATTTTGATAAAGAATATACATCAGATGCAGTCTTCTTTTTTCTCCACCTGAAAGCTTTGAAATGGGCGAATACTGTGTTTGGTCATCAAATAAGAATAATCTCAGAAACTGTGACGCCGTAATCGTTCTTCCGTTGGCTAACGGAAAATTTTCTGAAATATCTTTAATGAAATCAATAACTCTTTCTTCTTCCTTATACTTCAGCCCCTTCTGAGAGAAATATCCAAATTTGATCGTTTCCCCGGTTTCGATTTCTCCGGCATCTTTTGGCTCAAATCCCTGAATGATATTCAGTAACGTAGATTTTCCGGCACCGTTTTTTCCGACAATTCCTACTTTCTCTCCTCTTTGAAATGAATAACTGAAATCTTTCAGCAGTAATTTATCACCATAACTTTTAGAGATGTCTCTAAGCTCGAGAATTTTGTTACCCAATCTTTTCATTTCAAAATCAAGCTCCAATTTTTCTTTACGGGTATCTGTTTTAGCTATTTTTTCAGTTTCGTAAAAGTCATCCTGTCTGGATTTGGATTTTGTTGTTCTTGCTTTGGGCTGTCTTCGCATCCACTCCAGCTCCTTTCTGTAAAGATTGTTGGCTTTATCGATGGTTGCATTCATATTATCTTCACGAATCATCTTGTTTTCAAGATAAGTCGCATAAGCACCTTGATGAACGTATAAATTCTGATCCTCCATTTCCCAGATAATTCCGCAGACTGCATCAAGGAAGTAACGGTCGTGAGTTACCAGAAGAAGCGTGATTTTTGCTTTGTTTAAATAATTTTCTAACCATTCTACCATTTCCACATCAAGGTGGTTGGTGGGCTCATCCATAATCAAAAGCGTGTGACGGTGTTCTGCTCTTGTTTCGGTCAAAAGTTTTGCCAATGCAACTCTTTTGATCTGTCCGCCGGATAACATTCCCATTTTTGCATCAAGATCCGTGATTTTCAGCTGGGAAAGAATCTGGGTCATTTCGTTTTCCAGATCCCATGCTTTATGAACCTCCATTTCAGCCAAAGCATTTTCCATGAAATCAGCATTGTCTGACAATAGAGATTTGTGATAATTTTTCAAAGCATTGATCGGAGCTGAATCTAAGGTCATCATAAATTCCTCAATCGTCAAATCAGATTCAAAATCAATTTCCTGATCGAACAAAACCACCTGAATATCTTTATTGATAACTACTGAGCCGCTGTCTGCGATTTCTTTCCCCATTAAAATTTTCAGCAAAGTAGATTTACCGCTTCCGTTTTTGGCAACGATGGCTATTTTGTCACCTTCGTTGATGTGAAATGAGACATTTTTAAACAAAGTTTTGACGCCATATGATTTGGTAAGGTTTTCGACAGAAACGTAATTCATGATAATGTGAGGCTTTTGATTGTAAGTTGAATCGAGCGGCAAAAGTACAAAATTTAAACCTTAAAAATATGATAGCAAAATTACGTACGATTCCTAAAAAAAGATATTGGGATTATTTCACTTTAGTCGCAAGATTTTTATTGGCTTATACTTTTATAGGATATGGTTACAGTAAACTTGAGGGTAATCAGTTTGGAGTTTCAGCTAATGATTTACTGATTCCGTTAAAAGACTCGCCTTTGTTTACGATCATGTGGTTTTTATTTGATCATGAGCCTTTTAAAACAGTTGTAGGAATACTTCAAATTATTACAGGGATACTTTTGCTGTTTGAATCGACCGCTATATTTGGTGTGGTGTTCTTTATTCCTGTCGCAGCAAATATTGTACTGATGGATATTAGTTTTATGGATAGTGCGATGGGAACAGCATTTACGTATAGATTTATTTTCTACTTTTTTCTTTGCTTTCTGATTTTGTGGAATGACAGACAGCGAATTAAAACAATATGGTCTGCAATGATAAAAAAGTTTTCTGTGAAGCTAAAATTCCCAATTGTATTATACTTAGCGGTTCCGGTGTTTGCTGTTGTTTTAAGTCTTTTATCGGCTATTCCTCAAATTATACATCACTACATCATATTTCCTGAAGATATTTTAAAAAATATAGAAATGCTGTTGTCTGGGTTGCGGAATATTTTTTAGAAAAATTATGTATTAACTTATCAATTTGCTAACATTAATTTTTAATGTAGATTTGAGACATCAAAACTAATAGTATAACAATGATTCAAATTAACTTTCTGGCAATACTTTTTGCTTCTTTAGTCCCGTTGATCATGGGATTTATCTGGTACAATCCAAAAGTTTTTGGTAAAGCCTGGATGAGAGAGTGTGGCCTTACAGAAGAAAAAATGAAAGGCGCAAACATGGGAATGGTGTTTATTGTTTCCATTATTTTATCAATCCTGATTGGTTTCTTTCTCCAGATGGTAACGATTCACCAGTTTGGCGCCGTAGGAATGATTGGCGGTGATGAACGTTTAGCAAAGCCATCTTATACTGCATTTATGAATGACTACGGAACAGCTTTCAGGTCATTCGGCCATGGTGCTCTACATTCATTGATTGCAGGAGTCTTTTTTACTTTTCCTTTAATTGCCATTAATGCAATGTTTGAAAGAAAATCTTGGAAGTATATTTTCATCAATACAGGATACTGGATGATTACTACCACCATAATGGGTGGAATTATCTGCGGTTGGTATGCGATCGATGGATTTAATCTTGTGACACCAAAGTGAAAAACTGAAATCTAAAATATAGGCTACGTTGGTAGCCTTTTTTATGTCGTATACTTTAAAAAAATACAAATCTTCGTCAGAAATTCCGATTAATTGGAATGAGGTAATCGGGCAGCATAATATCATGCTGTCTACAGAATATTTTGTGACTTTAGAAGCTTCGTGTCCTGAAAATATGAGATGTTTCTATGTGGGTTTTTTTGATGATGAAGAATTAATTGGCGGTGCATTATTTCAATATTTAAATTTTATTGAGCATAGGACTTTTCAGAAAGATGAAGCTTTATGTAAATTGAAAAATTTCGTGGCTAAAAAGTTCAGTAAAAACGTAATGATTCTGGGGAATAATATGCTGACCGGACAAAACGGATTTTATTTTGATGCATCAAAAATCACCATCGATGAGGTAATTCCGCTTTTGGATAAAGCGGTTGACAAAATGCAAAAACAGGAAGGCAAAACCTCATTGATTATTTACAAAGATTACCAGGCGAATTTTTTTACCTGTTTTCAAGGCAAAAATCATCAGTCATTCTACAATTTTTCAGTACAGCCTAATATGATTTTAAAATTAAAAGAAAACTGGCTGACTTTCGAAGATTATCTGAATGCATTTTCCACAAAATACAGAACGAGAGCCAAGTCTTCCAGGAAAAAAATCTCCGGGATCGAAAAAAATGAAATGCATCTTGATGACATTAAATTCCATCAGAAAGAGATGAACGTGCTGTATCAGAATGTTGCTGAAAATGCTCCTTTCAATACTTTTTTTCTCACCGAAAATCACTTTGAAAGCATGAAAGAATCTTTAAAGGAAAACTTCAGGGTTTTTGGATATTATTTAAATGATAAGCTGATCGGTTTCTATACTTTAATTCTTAATAACAAGGACGTTGATACCTATTTTCTTGGTTATGATAAAAATCTGCAAAAAGAAAAACAAATCTACCTGAATATGCTTTTGGACATGGTAGAATTTGGAATTCATAAAAAGTTTAACCGAATTATCTTCGGCAGAACAGCTTTGGAGATAAAATCGACAATCGGTGCGCAACCTGTAGAGATTTTCGGATTGATAAAACATAATAATTTTCTGATAAATCACTTCATGTCCAAAATTTTTGCCTCATTAAATCCAACCTTTGAATGGATTCAGAGGAAACCGTTTAAATGATTTTAATAAATCTGCTCACATTGTTGTGATTTTTTAATTTTATTTAACTAAAAAGTATTCAAATTTAGTAAGGTTTTAAGAAAATTTCTGTGCTGAAATATTGATTTTTGCATCAAACTTTTATTATGAAGAAACTCAGTATTTTTATTCTCTTATTTGCTGCAGTTGGGCTCCATGCTCAGGTAATTTCGGGAACGGTCTTGTCCAAAGAAGAAAATTCTCCGATTCCCTATGTGAAAGTAGGTGTTGAAAAAGAAAATGTGGGAAGCATCAGCGATGAAAAAGGAAAGTTCTCTATCGATCTTGCTAAGGTAGATCCTGCTGCTAAAGTCAGAATCAATGTGGCAGGTTACGAAAGCTATACAGAAACCGTTCAGGATTTCGCAAAACAAAATGACCGGAAAATTTATCTGAAAGAAAAATTCAGAAATATTCAGGAAGTGAAAATTGTCCCTAAAAAACTGGTTGATAAAAACTGGGGCGTCAATACGAAAACAAAAAGTGTAATGTATGCTGTAAAGCCTGACCTGAGCAAAGATGATTTTTTAGGTGAAACGGCTTTAGAATTTAAGGCCAGTAAGAAATCAAAGATCAAAAACATTCACCTGAATATTGCAAGTTTTACTGCAGACCGGCCGATAATGATGCGCTACACCATTTACAATGAGAAAAATGGTTTACCTGGAGAGAGTATTTTGGATGAAGAAATTACGGTGGAGCTGACCAGGGATAAAATTATAGATGATACCTTTACTTTAGATGTTAATGATAAAAATATTTGGCTGCAGGGTAAGTTTTTTGTCGGAATTCAGTTTCTAAAAGAGTTTGAAGGAAGACTGAATATCAGTGCGGCGCTTTTCAGAACTGGTTATGTCAGAAAATTTTATGGTGAATGGAAAAAAATGACCATTGCGGCACCTGCCATCAACATCGATGTGAAAGTTGATAAAAACGGAAAAAATGAAATTCAGGGAGAGCATGACAACGACAGCAGTCTGTCAAATCTTTTTTTATGACGTAAGCAAATATCAAATGGAAGCTGAACAATCAATGTACGGGAAAAATGGGGCTGCAGGAAAAGTTTTAAAACTGAAGGATGCAGATTTATACTACGAAACCTACGGAGAAGGCGAACCTTTGCTTATGCTCCACGGAAACTCTGGAAGCATCAGAGATTTTTATCAGCAGATTCCGGAACTTGCAAAGTATTTTAAGGTGATTGCTGTTGACACAAGAGCACAGGGGAAAAGCATCGATAAAACCGAAAAGGATTTTACCTATAAAATTTTTGCAGATGATATGAAAGCTTTAATTGATGATCTGGGCTTAAAAAAAGTAAACATCGCAGGCTGGAGCGACGGTGGAAACACCGGACTTGAATTTGCGCTGAAATTTCCTGAACATTTAAATAAATTAATGACCATCGGAGCCAATGCATCTGTTGATGGCGTAGATAACGAATTGGTAAGCAATTTCAGAGTGAGCCTGAAAGCCATGCAGTATGAAAACAAACCGGAAAAATTTAACGAAAGAAGACTGCTTAAACTGATGGTGAAGGAACCCAATATTTCAAATAAAGATTTGAATAAAATTCAATCTGAAGTTTTGGTGATTGCCGGAGAAAAAGATGTCATCAAACCTGAACATTCTGAATTACTCTCAAAGCAGATTCCAAATGCAAAGCTGAAAATTTACGAAGATGCAACGCATATGATCCCGTTTGAGAACGCAGATCAGCTGACTAAAGATATTATTGAATTTTTAGAGAAATAATTCAGTCCAGAGTCAGTCTCTTTAGTGACCATGTTCCGCCATTAAAAACATCCAGATCCACTTTGGTATTGATTCCATGAACGATTCCGTTTTCACTGAACTGCCAGAAATCCCACTGGTCATCAGGTGACGGAGTAGGGACGTCATTGTAATTTGCCAGCCATAGCGGATAATCATCAAATTCGCCTTTCAGGAAATCTTTGTAATAATGATAGTAGGTGTAGATAATGGGTTTTTCACCGTAAGTTTCTTCAACAATTTTGCACCACATCTTCAGGTCCTCAATAAGATCCCTGTTTGATTTTCTTTTGGGAATTTTTTCAATATCTAAAATCGGAGGAAGGTCGCCGCTTTCAAGCTTTACATTTTCAAGGAAATTATTTGCCTGAATTACAGGATCTTCATCTGCCCTGTAAAAATGATAAGCTCCCCGAATCAGGTTGTGTTTTTTTGCCTGCTGCCAGAATTCGTTAAAATGATTGTCTGCACTCCGGTTTCCCATGGTCGCACGCATCACCACAAATTCAAGCGGAATAGTTTTATTGCCAATACTTAAACTGTCCCACCTGATATCCTCTTTATTCTGATAATGAGAAATATCAAAACCATACGTTTTATCCAGATTGTTACTGATGATCTTCTGTATTCTTACCGTTTCTTTTTCACTGTTATGAAGCTTTTTATGCGTGAATTTGTTGAAATATAAAGCATAATAATAACTGATTGACTGCTTAAGGTATAGTCCCGTTCCGAACAATGCAATAATCAATAATCCCAAAACGATTTTTCGGCGGAAAAAATAGTTCTTCCGACGGTTTTTATGGATGATTTTGGCAGTTTTTTTGGTGTACTTCTTTGGGCTCATAAAGTTTTGCAAAACTAACTTTTTAAGCCTTAAAATGCTAAATAAAATAAGTAAATTTGTATACATGGAAACACGCGAAAAGATCATCATCATCGGAGGAGGTTTTGCGGGGCTGCAGCTTGCGAAAACATTAAACAATAAAAATAAAAAAGTAATTGTTCTCGATAAAGTCAACCATCACATGTTTCAGCCGCTTTTCTATCAGGTGGCATGTGGCAGGATAGAGCCTTCAAATATTTCCTTTCCTTTCCGTAAGATCTTTCAGGAATCCAGAAATACACAGTTTCGCTTAACAGAAGTTAAAGAGATCATACCATCCCAAAATAAGGTGATTACCGATGAAGCTGAATTTACCTATGATAAACTGATTATTGCTACAGGGTGCAAAACCAATTTCTTTGGAAACAAAGATATGGAGAGCAAAGCTTTCGGAATGAAGAACACCCAGGAAGCCATCGGGATACGGAATCATGTACTGTTGACTTTTGAAAAACTGATTCTCGAAAAAAGCCGCAGTGATGATGGAAACTGGAATATTGTCATTGTTGGAAGCGGACCCACCGGAGTTGAACTTGCAGGAGCTTTTTCAGAAATGAAAAAAGAAATACTTCCCCGGGATTATCCTTACATGAATTTTGACCAGCTGAAAATAATTCTCGTAAGCTCTACTGCTAAACCTTTAGCCGTAATGAGCCCTGAGGCACAGGAAAAATCCGAGAAGTACCTGAAAGATCTCGGTGTGGAATTCATGAGCGGAGAAGTCGTTACTGAATACGATGGCGATAAAGTATATTTGAAAAGCGGAAAACAAATTCCTTCAAACAATGTCATCTGGGCAGCCGGAGTTGTAGGAAATGTCATTGATGGTTTCCCTTCAGAAAAACTCGTCAGAAACAGGTACATAGTAGATCGTTTTAACAAAATCAAGGGATACGAAAATATATATGCTTTAGGTGATATTTCTTACATGGAAACACCGAAATATCCTCAGGGACATCCGCAGGTAGCGAATGTTGCTATCAACCAGGCTAAAAATTTAGGAAAAAATTTCTTAAAGAAAAGTATAGATGAATGGACCGAATATGAGTATAAAGATCAGGGTTCACTCGCAACAATAGGTAAGCACAGGGCGGTTGTTGATTTACCGTTTATAAAATTCCAGGGATTTTTAGCATGGTATTTTTGGATGTTTTTACATTTAATGCTTATTTTGAGTGTTCGAAATAAACTGGCGATCTTTTTCAACTGGATGTGGAGCTATTTTAATAAAGATTCATCACTCCGTCTGATCATTTCACCAAGTAAAAAAAATAATACGCAGCAATGAGAATTGATATAATAAGCGTACTTCCAGAATTAATGGAAAGTCCGTTCAGAACTTCTATTTTAAAAAGAGCAGTGGATAAGGGTCTGGTAGAAGTGTATTTTCATCAGTTAAGAGACTGGTCAATCAATAAACACAGACAGATCGATGATGAACCTTATGGTGGCGGAGCTGGAATGGTGATGATGATTGAACCGATTGATAAATGTATTTCTGAACTTAAATCCCAACGTGATTATGACGAAATTATTTATCTGACTCCCGATGGTGAGACACTGAATCAAAAGATATCCAATTCTCTTTCTATTAAAAATAATCTTATTTTTCTATGTGGACATTACAAAGGGATTGATCAGCGAGTACGTGATTTACATATAACTAAAGAAATTTCTATAGGAGACTTTGTTCTGACAGGGGGAGAGTTGGCGGCCTGCGTCTTGGCAGATTCTATCATCCGGTTAGTTCCCGGAGTCCTGAATGATGAGCAGAGTGCGCTTACCGACAGTTTTCAGGACAATCTCCTTGCACCACCTATTTTTACACGGCCTGAAAATTATAAAGGTTTGGAAGTTCCTAAAATTCTTTTGAGCGGAAATTTTGGTAAAATTGAGGAATGGAGACATGAAGAGGCCATAAGAATTACTCAGAAAAAACGCCCTGATTTACTTCAATAAGGTTAATTTGTCAAAATTTTTTCATTATCATTGTGCAATCGTTTACAGGTTTATGAACTTCTACTTTTTAATATAAATAAAGGTATAATTTTCATGAACATAAGTTCATATTTGTTGAAATTTTAATCATAATAAATAAACAAACTTACGATTATGTCAATTTTTAAGGCTTTTAAGTGAAAAATTAATTTTGATTAGTAGCGAGTTAGTGAAAAAAACAATAAATTTACATTTTGAAATTAATGTGAAATTTAGAATGTCAATAGAAAAATGTGTAGATGGAATTGTTTGCTTTTTATAATGTAGAAAATTTATTTTTGCCAGATCCACCGCCTAATCATAGGCTTGATCCCACTACTTCGGGACTCAGGAATTGGGATGAAAGAAAATATAGAGACAAACTTTTTAAAATTTCTCACGTTTTTCAGCTGATGAAGGATGAGACCGGCATGCTACCATCTATGATTGGCCTTTCAGAAATTTCAGGAAGAAAGGTTTTGGAAGATCTTGTGGAAATGAGTCCTTTCAATTCTCACTACGGCATCGTTCACTACAATTCTATGGATGAAAGGAAAGTAGATGTAGCTTTGCTTTACGATAAATCAAAAATCGAAATCATTGATTCTGAGGCAATCACATTTTTTTTCGAGATCGTAGATGAAAATCCTGAAAACTACGATACAACAAGAGATGTTCTGTTTTGTAAAGTGAAATTTAAGGAAGAGATCATTAATGTTTTTGTAGCGCATCTGCCTTCAAAGAGAGAAAAAGATATCAATCAGCCAAAACGTGATTATATTCTGAACGAAATCAGAAGTAGAATTCTTCAGATTATCAATATAGAAAAAGAAAATGTGATTCTGTGCGGTGATTTTAATGAAAATCCGGACGGAGAAAACTTATTGAAAATCTTATTTGATGACAAGAAAGAAAAAGTTCTGATCAATCCCTTTCAGGATTTATATTCCACTCAGAATTATTCAGCGTTTCACTATAAATCTGGTCTTCTTTTTGATCAGATATTATTATCAAAATCTTTTTTTGAAAATCATCAGTCATTATCATATTATGATGCCAAAATTTTCAAACCTGAAAAGTTGAGAAGCAGAAATAAAATGTTTAGTGAAAGGCCTTTCAGAACCTATGCGGGAACACGTTATCTAGGTGGTTACAGCGATCACTTTCCTGTTTTTATCGTATTAAAAAAGTAAATGACAATATAAAAAGTAATAAACTAAGATGAAAAACTCAACCAGTACCAGTTACCATTTAGATCCGTTAGATAAAGAAATTATCTATATGCTTATGGATAATGCTAAAAGTTCATTGGCATATATTTCAAAGCAGGTAGGGATATCGACGACAGCTGTACATCAAAGAATTAAAAAATTGGAACATGCAGGAGTTATTGAAAACTCCATTTCGTTTCTGAATCCAAGAAAAATAGGATATAAGGTCGTTTCTTATATCGGAATGTTCCTTGATCAGCCAAGTCACTATCCCGAAGTTGTAAAATCACTGAAGGAAGTCAATGAAGTGGTAGAAGCTCACTATACCACAGGAAATTATACCATATTTCTGAAAGTTTTATGCAAAGACAACGATCATTTGATGGAGATTTTAAATAAACTTCAAAAGATGAAAGGGGTTACCAGAACCGAAACTTTCATATCTTTGGAACAGGGGATTTACCGTCAACTGAAAGTATAAGTATAATGGATATTACGCAATATTTAGATTCAACCTATTTAAAAACACCTATACAGGCGGAAATTTCCGAAGACGAAACTTTACAGAAAGTGATAGGTCTTGCCCGGGAAGCTGTTGATCATCATTTGTTTGCGGTGATGATTCGTCCTGATTATGTTTCTCTGATCAGAAAATTCATTCAGGAAAGGAATTCAGAAGTTGTTTTGGGTACAGTGATTGGTTTTCATGAAGGAACATATTCACTGGATGAAAAACTGACAGAAGCATCGCAGGCTATCAAAGACGGTGCAGATGAACTTGATTTTGTGATCAACTATTCAGAATACCTTAAAGGTAATGCGGAATACGTGAAAGAGGAGTTTTTACAGTGCACTCGATTATGTATAGAAAATCATAGAGTTGTTAAATGGATTATTGAGATTGCTGCTTTGTCAAATGAACAAATCGCTGATCTGACTAAAAAAATATCAGGTTGGGCTGAAGAATATTTTCCTGCTGATGCCCTCCAAAGGATCTTCGTTAAATCTTCAACGGGTTTTTACGAAACCAGAGATGGAAAACCTAACGGAGCAACATTTGAAGGGATTAAGCTCATGCTTGAAAATGCAGGTAAACTTCCTGTAAAAGCAGCTGGTGGTGTAAAGACTCCTGAAGATGCTGAAAAAATGATTAATCTTGGTGTCAAGAGGATTGGAACATCGTCTGCCCTTGCTCTGATCAGAAATGAATCTTCTTCAGAAAATTATTAACATAAATAAATAACCCATCAAAATCTGATGGGTTATTTATTTTGTAGTTCATCCGGTCGTTTTTGAAATCTTAAATTTCTTATTATCATAAGACTAAATTTTTACATTCAAAATCTGTTTCATTCAGAGTAAGAGCATTTTAAATGATTAAATTAAACTTTAAAATTTAAACCTGAGCTTCATATTCTTCGTAGAATCCCTGTGTTTCTTTAATGACTTCATTCATTTCTGTCAATGTGTAGACTTCAAGGAACTTTCTTCTGAAATCTTTAAAATGAGGAATTCCACGGAAATAGTTACTGTAGTGTTGCCTCATTTCAATCAGACCCAGTTTTTCACCTTTCCATTCGGCACTCCACTCAGCGTGCTGCTGTACAGCTAATAACCTGTCTGAAATCGTCGGTGCATCAAGATGCTCCCCCGTTGCAAGAAAATGTTTTATCTCATTAAAAATCCATGGGTAGCCGATGGCTGCACGGCCAATCATGATCCCGTCACAGGCATACTTGTTTTTATATTCCAGGGCTTTTTCAGGAGAATCGATGTCACCATTTCCAAAAATTGGAATTTCAATGTTGGGATTCTGTTTAATTCTTGAGATATGCTCCCAGTCTGCTTCGCCTTTATACATCTGTCCTCTTGTTCTTGCATGAATCGTTAAGGCTTTGATTCCTGTTTCCTGTAGGCGTTCCGCCACTTCGTCAATGTTGATGGAATTGCTGTCCCAGCCCAAACGGGTTTTTACGGTTACAGGGAGGCTTGTAGAACTTACGACAGCCTTTGTCAGCCGGACCATCATATCAACATCTTTCAGTACCCCGGCTCCGGCACCTTTACAGACGACTTTTTTTACAGGGCACCCGAAATTAATATCCACCAGGTCTGGGTTTACAGTCTCTACAATTTTAGCAGACATTGACATTGCTTCCTCATCTCCGCCAAAAATCTGAATGCCGACAGGTCTTTCATAATCGAAAATATCAAGTTTTTTCCGGCTTTTCATTGCATCACGAATCAGTCCTTCAGATGAGATAAATTCTGAATACATCAGATCCGCACCATGTAATTTACACAGTCTTCTGTATGGAGGATCACTTACATCTTCCATCGGAGCAAGTAAAAACGGAAATTCCGGCAGTTCTATGTTGCCTATTTTTATCATATTGCAAATTTACGAAATTTTTAAAAAAGGATATCTGAATAACTGTCATAATAATTGATTCAAATCAATTATTGTTTCCTATTTTAACGTAATTTATGATTGATTATTCAGTGTAATATTATTTATTCTATCTATATATTACTAAAAATTAATTTTTGATGTTTTTTTTACATAAATTTATGGTACAAATTTTAAAAATATGATAAGAATTTTATTTTGTTTAATTACAGGAATGGCCATCGGAAACCTTAATGCACAGGTGAGCCTTACAGCTACGGCTGGAACAACGACAGGAACTTTTACTACATTGAAAGGTGCATTTGATGCCATCAATGCCGGAACACATCAGGGAGCTATAACGATCAATATTACCGCTAATACTACAGAGACAGCTTCGGCCGTGCTAAACGCAAGCGGCAGTACATCATCGATATATACTTCTGTACTGATAAAGCCTGCTGCCGGAGTAAATGCGACAATTACCAGCGCAGATCCCGTTGCTACCATTAAGCTCAATGGTGCAGATAATGTAACAATTGATGGCAGTAATAACGGAACTTCGACCAGAAATCTTACCATTGCCAGTACTTTTGTTGCTACAACAGGCACCAATCCTGTTGTCATTTGGGTAGCGAGCACATTGACGGATGGAGCGGAAAATGTCACACTCAGAAATACCAATGTTGCCGGAGCTTCATCGGCGGGAACAATTGGAGGTATTATTATTTCAGGAAGTACCCTGGGAGCAGCAGAATTTTCTAACAACAATTTCTCCGCCATTAATAATACATTTGTAAGAGCGCAGAACGCAGTTTTTGCTGTGGGTAATGCCACCAATACAGATACGGGATGGATTATAAGAAATAATGTAATTGGTTCTACTGTTGCTGCAGATAAAATGCTGTTCAGAGGTATAGCCGTACAGAATGCAAAAAACTTTGAAATAAGTGGGAATACCGTTACAGGGGTAGCTCTTCCTACAACTTCCACAGGCACAAGCCAAGGTATTTTAGTAGGTGCTGCGGTAACAAACGGAACGATTTTTAAAAACCGTATTTCAGATATTAAACAGCCTAATACATCAGGTTATGGTGCTGTAGGGCTTTATCTGAATTCAAATGTCGCAGCTTCAAATCTGTTGGTTTATAATAATATCATCAATGATATTGCCGGATATGGATATTCTCTTGGCGGCGGTTTAGCGGATAACGGCAATGGAATAGTAGTGGGTAACGGAGGTGGTTACAGGATTTATTACAATACTGTAGTGATGGATACAAATCAGACGTTAGCAGGGAGACCTTCTGCATTCAATGTACTGAGTACGGTGACGGCAGCCGGAGCAATCGATCTGAGAAATAATATTTTCGTCAATAAGCAGACGCAGACTGGTGACAGATATGCAATCTACTCAGGAGCGGCAAATACAGTTTTTTCCAGTATCAACAACAATAATTACTTTTCAACAGGAACTTCTATAGGATTTATCGGAACAGCAAGACCTTTATTAGCAGATGTTCAGGCCGGATTTGGAGGAAATCTTAATTCCTATAATATATTACCGACTTTTGTATCCGCAACGGATTTTCACCTTTCAACAGCAGGAAACGCTACATTGGACAACAAAGGTGTTGCTGTTACCGGGGTAACTGTGGATGCTGACGGTATGGTTAGAAGTACAACAACGCCTGATCTTGGAAGTTATGAATTTACAGCATTTTTAGCAGTGCAGGATAATGCAGTTAAAGCTAAGATCAACTATTATCCTAATCCTGTTATCGATTATCTATACATTGACAATGTAAGCAAAATCAAAAATGTGGAGGTTTATAATATGGCAGGACAGAGAATGGCTGTAACTGAAATAAATGCAGTCAAAGGTTCTGTGAATATGTCGCAGCTTCCTTCAGGAGTTTATATGGTCAAAATTAATTCTGAAAGGGAGACGCAGAGTGTGAAGATCATTAAAAAATAATTTTAAATAATGTAAGCAGATAAACCCGATGATTCATCGGGTTTTTTTCATTTAAGATTCTCGTTTTTGTAAAGTATTAAATAGAAAGCTTCTATTAAACGTATGCTTAATCTCATACTTCCGTATTAATTATTTAGAAACTTGCTTTTACCTGCATACTTCCTATATGAATCGTTCGGTCTCCGGAATTTCTTCCTTCGTAATTTAGGTTCAGCTGTAAAAAAGAATTGATTGCCTGTTGCACAAAAACACTCCATACCTGGTTTTTTCCCGGTTTTAAGCCGTCGAGCATCTGGTTTCCGACGATGCTGAAATTGTTTCCGCTAAAATCATTGTTGATGAAAGAGAAATTTCCTCTAATGGATGTTTTCTTACGTTCCCACTGAAGTGTTCCTGTGATGTCAAAGGCCTTTAAAAGTTCTTCACCATCCACTCTTTTTTTCTCGCGGTAGGCAGAAGAAAATTCTGCCTGAATGGCATCTGTAAATTTATAAGTTGCCTTCGGTTTAGTTTCAAAATTGTTCAGCCTGTAATCTCTTGTCGCAAAAAGTTGGGAAGAATTTTGAAGATCGTGAACGGAATTTTCCCAGTCAATCCTGAATTCTTTATTAAACCAATAGCCCACATTGACAAAATGAGAGGTCTGGTTTCTTTCTTCGTTGCTGAAATTGGCATTGATGAGATTATCGTTGGCGATAAAGCGGTAATTCCCGTTCCACCCTGATATTTCAGTAGGATTGAACTGAACGGATGCTAATATATTCTGGTTTTTGAGAATCTGATCGTCACTTTTCTCAAAAGGATTCAGTACCAGAACTTTCTCTCTCTTAAAGTACGAATTTTGTGAATTAAGCGAAACATTAAAATTCCAGCGTTTCAGAAATTTATTTTCTGAATTGAATATGATCGATGGATTGACAAATAATGCCAGCTGCAATTTGTTTTTATTGGAAGGAATATAACGAACAGAATTTGTGTAAATCCTGATATACTGAGCCAGATCTGAATATTCGGCAATCTCAAATTCATCCAGTTGCTGAACACCATCGCCGTTATAATCGGTCCATTTGTAAACACCCTGTCCGTCTGTCACTTTGATATACTGGAATTCACGTTGTGCCTCCTGCCCGTTTCCTAATTCGTAAAAGGCCTGTAAACGCATTCCGTTTTTAAACAGTTGCTGATTGTATAAGATGTTTCCGACAACAAAATCTTTATTCTGATTCAGATCTACATCCTCATTTTTATAGAAAAATTTTCTGTAATGGATCAAAGCATTTAAGGTGGTTTTTTCTGTTTTGATCAACTGGCTTTCTGCCATAAACCCTAAAATTCTATTCATATTCTGAAGCCTGTTTTCACGTACAGAGTCATTATCTCTGATATATACTTTAGACAATAGTTTCGTTCTCATGCTGTCACCTATTTTCTTCTGTACAAACAATTCTTTCCAGCTGAAACTTGTGACATCCAGAAGCTGGGTATTGTTAAACTTTTTTTCGTTATGCTCCATGCTTCCACCTAAAGCCCAGCTTCCTTTTTTGCCGGTGTATTCTGTGGCTGCCCCGCCACGGATGAATTTTGTATCCTGCAGGGTTGCTTTGGTGTCAAGATATGACAGGTTTCCTTTGGTCAGAAATTTTCCTTTGATCCAGTTAAAGTCTAAATCATTTTTTATTCCTTTATAAGAATCCTGTTCGTCCAGATAATTGACACGGTAATTTAGAGCTGATTTATTGCTCCATCTGTTCAGGAAGTTAAAGATAAATCTGTTTTGTGTTCTCCCGCTGAATTCCTGTGCCAGGTTGAAGTCTCTTGAGAATTCCACATCATTGATTCTGTCAAGAATATGGAACCGTTTGTCAATATACTGGTATTCAAAACTTGGAGTACCTTTCCAGCTGTTTTTGGTGAATGTTTTATTTCCGAAGATTCTTGCTGCATAGCCGAGATTCTGATCAGAATCTTTTGAAGAGAATAAATTAAGATCGTAGTTGCTCAGGGAAATGTCTGCACCAATTTTACCTTCTTTTAAGAGATATTCAGAATTTAAGGTATAAACCTGGGATTTTTGTGGCGACGGAAGCTTTCTTACTGCCCGGTAATCTCCCATATTGGGACCCAAGTATTCAAAAACACGACCGTTATTGGTGGTTTGTGTTAATTTGTAATCCCCAAGATTGACTCCGAAATAAGTAAATGAAACAGTATATAAAGTTTGGGTGACATCGTTTGAGAATTGATAATGACTTCCATTGGTGTCCTGCACGACTATATAAAGAATTTTGTTGACATCATACTCTGTGATCACTCCGGATGGAGCGTACATCAGATTAGGGTCATTTCCTGCATCTGCAAGTATCTGCTCGTCTTCTTTAGATAGGTTCAGTGCTAAAGGTGCATTTTTGTTATCATTTTCCATGAACCAGTTCAAGCCGATTCTGAATTTCTCCCGCTGGTGTTCCAGCTTTCCGGTAAACAGGTATCTTGAATAATTTCTGTTGGTGTAATTAAAAGAGATGGTGATGAAATTCTGCTGGAAGATCGGGCGGAAACTGGTGAAAGTAACCTCACCTGTATTGTAATTGATCACGTAATCCTGGTTTTCACCCCGCTTCATTAAAATTCCGTCAATAAAAACCTGTTCCGATCCTGAAATTAAGGTGATGAACTGTTCACCGTTTTTCCCAGTCAGACGGTAAGGTCCCTGGTTACCTTCCACTCCCTGAAAACGGATTCTGTGAAATTCACTTCGGGCAACTCCCATTGACACATCTACGAACGTTTTGTTTTCGGTTCCAAATTGGGTCTGAAACTGAAGTCCCATGCTTCGGCGCTGATATTTGGCAAAATAATTCTTGTCATCCAAAAGATCGAGATGCCCCGCACGCAGAATAGATTTGTCCTTAATATTAAGCTGCATATAGATCTTGTCAAACTCTTCTAAAGTCTGTGTATATCCATCGGCCTGAATCGGTAAATTATGATCTGAAATACTTGCTAATATAGTGACATCCTTTGAGAGTCTTCCTGAGATCTGTAAATCCATCGAACTCTGTACAGACTGTCCCTGGTTGTTACCGAAAGTAATCCCCCGTATGATGGAGCCTTTAGAATTCAGTTCACCTAAAAACCGTTTTTTATCATTTTTCGCAAGTACAGCTTCGTCAACAATAATCCGGTTGCTGGTCTTTACAAAATCCATCGTGTCCTTCGCAAAAATATCCTGTTCAAGTCTTGCTGCAAGGATGCTGTCTTTCTTTATGCTGTCTTTTGGGAAGTTGGGATTTTTCCACGAGAAAATCTGTGCGTTATTCAGAGATAAGCCCAGAAAAAAAACTAAGAATATCAGTAGAGAATTCCGCAAGTTTTTAAAATAATTGGTAAAAATAACTAAAAAATGTGAACAGTTTCAGTTTTAATATTATTAACAATCATTTAATCTTAATATTGTCCTGACCGTAAAAATACCTCTAATTTTGTGCTGTAAATTATTAATAATCAAAAATTTTAGTCATGAAAAAAAACTTTACTATTTTATGTCTTGCTTTAGCTTCAACATCATTTTATGCACAGGTTGCCTTAACTTCAGCTGGAGTTGCTGTCACAGAAAACTTTGACACAATGTCTACAGCCTTACCCAATGGATGGAGTGCTTACCGCTCAGCAGGTACAGGGGTAATCGGTCAGGCTTTGTCGCCGACTGTAGATAACGGAAGTGCTGTCTCTGGCGGGATTTACAATGTCGGAACAGCTGCAGCGACTGACAGGGCATTAGGGAGTATCGGATCAGGATCTACTTCGCCTGCTTACGGAGCACAACTTCTGAACAGTACAGGTTCTGCGGTAACTTCCCTTAATATATCGTTCACACAGGAGCAGTGGAAAACAGGAAGTAATGCATCAGCCAACGAAGTAGTAACTTTCGAATACAGTACCAATGCAACAAGTCTTGACGGTGCTGCAACTTGGATCCCTGTAGCAGCGGGTAACTTAACTGAGATTTTAACTGCCAGTACGGTAGCAGCTGCCGTCAACGGAAACTTACCTGCCAACCAGCTTGCAAAAAGTTTCGCAATCACAGGTTTAAATGTTCCAAATGGCGGTTCGATCTGGATCAGATGGACAGATTCTGATGATTTCGGTTCTGACTGTATGTTAGCGGTTGATAATTTATCGTTTACAGCTCAGGGCGGTTCTCTGGCGGTTTCAGATTTTAATAAATCAAAATCAGACTTCATCAGAAATACTTTTGTTAAAAACGAAGAAATTACTTTTGGAACAGATGTAAAAGATATAAAAGTGTATACACTTTCAGGACAGGTCGTAAAAACCGCTTCTGTAAAAGAAGGTGCTTCTGTCAATGTTGCAGAATTGGCTAAAGGAAATTACATTGTTACAGGAACCGTAAATAACAGACCGGTTTCTCAGAAAATACTGAAAGATTAATCTGAAATATTTTCAGATGCTGAATCAACTGCCGCTTTAATAAAGCGGCAGTTTTTTTAAAACTTTATCCTGAAATTTTATATGTATGATAATATGTGAGAGTCCTGTGAAATTACAGTGAAAATTAAATAGAGTATTGATTAATACGAATTATATCTCTTGAAAAACAGGGAAATAATTTTAATACCATCCTCTTCTCGCAGCATTAATAATTGTACTCAGATTTAGAATTAATGTGTATCTAATGCGCTTTCCGTAATCTTTAAAGCCAGGCTCGAAGCCCAATGCAGACTGTACCGGAAAATAAACTTCCAGAAAATCAGGAATCAACCGTACTTTCACCCCGCTGTCCCAAATAAACTGAGTAGGATTATTTTTGTTTTTATAAACACCTGCATCTGCATAGATGTGAAATATTTTCCAAACGCTTGTATCTACATTGAATGAAGTAATCCACTGATTGACCGTGCCGGGGATGAATGATTTGAAGCCTCCATCTGCTAGGATAAACTGCTGGGATAAAATTCCACCTGTTGCACTCTGACCCAATAGATTGTAAGAAAAAGAGTAGTCGGAAACTCTGGAAATCCCATAATCAAAAGTATTGTTCCGTGTTTTATTTCTGGCAAAATAGCCTGCAAATAATCTCAGGCTCAGTTTTTGTCTAGGGGCAAATTCCCATCTGTAAAAAGCTTCTCCTGTGATTTTATTAAAATCCTGCATTGCCTGAGTGCTTATACTGAAACTCTTTTCATGGATCATCTGATTGTCGGCATACCCATATCCCAACGCCCACAAATTGTATTGTTCATAATCACGGTTGGCGATCATCTTTGCATTAAGATCTCTCTGAAAATAATTGTAGGAAAAACTTGCGCCCTGGCTGACCGTACTCCTCGGATTTTTCCTGAAGCTGATATTTGAATATACAGAACCTTTCCGGTAAGCGAGATCATAATCATAATGGAAATATGAACCCGAAACTCCGAAAGTCAGACTCTGAATGATGCTTTCGGCTGGAAGAAAGGAATAGGCTACTGCACCAGACCCTGTAAGTTTTCCTGTTCCTGTACTGAAAGAAGGAGTGATGGAATATAAGAATTTCTGATCAAATAAAGATTGATTTTTAAAGTTCATTCCAATCAGGAATTTGTCATAGGTATTTGTAAATCTGATTCTTGGATTCAGATAAATTTCATTGAATTCAGGATTCGGAATATCTTTTATCAGTTTGAATTTAATTTTTTTTGAATTGGAAAACAAACCTTTTGTATACAGGAAATTGTCACGGTAATTGGCTTCAGGGAAAATATAATCATCATTTAAGGTGATCTTGTAGATTTTTTCAGACGGAAGATTCACGGTTGTCAGTCTTTCGTTTTTCCCGGTTTCGATCCAGTATGATTTTCGCTCGCCATCTCTGGTTTGGGTCTCCACTTTTACAGGAATGGCGTCATCAGTATTTTTTGCAATTCTGATTTCAAGCGAATCCTCTTTTGTCCTGAACTTTTTAAGCTTAAAATTAACTCTGTTTTTCTGCTTCAGAAACTCCGTTAAATAGTCTGTAGACGCATCTTTTTCTGAAAGTTGTCTTAGGAATTCCGAGGGATTAATTTTTCGGTCTGTGTTTTCTGCAATATATTTTTTTACCAGATCATTAAAGTTTTCTTCACCCATTTTATTAGCTGAAAAGCTTAACAGACTGCCTGTTTCAAAACTGCTGATTGCCATGTCGTTGAAATTGCTCAATGCTGAGAAAGGCTCATCTATCTTCTGGTCAAGATTCTGAGACATGATGTATTGATAGGCAAGTCCATAACGGTCCAGCAGTTTCACATCAGATGCATGGAACCATTTTATCGGTTTTATTCCAAAAATTCCTGTTTCAGGAAGTTTGCCTAAAAGTTTGGTTTGTCCGTAGAATTTTTTCAGATATTGAGTTTCAAGGTAGGATTTAAGTCCGTTTTTGAACCAATGATAATCCTGTTTGTCGGCGATAATGCTTTCATCCAAAATTTTCTTGGCTATGATTCCAAAATAATCCATATCTGTTTTTTCAGCATCTGTAAAAAGCTTAAATCTGAACTTCCAGAAACTGATATCGTTGTTCCCGAAAAAGTCCTCTTTAGCTCTGAATTTATCAGAAATGAATAGTCTTTCCGGCACAGTACCAATTTTTTCCTTAATAAATTTCAAATGGAGGGGCAGGAAAAATTCTAAATTCTGAATTTCCTGAGGAGTAATGGCATATCCAAATTTAATCTCAGTCTGAATATCTTCTGTATTGACTTTAATGGAGGGAAACTGATTTTGCGAAATAATAAATTCAGGATCAGAATCTGAATATCCGTCAAAAGAATTGACATGTGTTTGTTGTAAATTACCTTCTACGAAATAATTAGCGGGAACATCAAAATTTATCCTCCAGTATGTATTAAAATTTACTGATTCTTCAATATCCTGATAACTTCGTTTCGAAATATTGTCCGGATCAAAATGATCCGGAACAATAAAGAAATATTTTAAAGCAATATTGTTTTCGGAAGTTCCGTATCCTGTAAATTTTTTATCAGGAAGATGAATCTGGTAATGTAACTGCAGTTTAATACTTTTACCTGCCTGTAGAGGCTGAGACAAAACAAAAAACAGATTTTCTTCAGATAGACTGTTTTCAGAAATTGTCTGATTCTCATCGCCAAGTATTTTAAAGTCAGATATACTGCCTAATAATTCAGGTTTTGCGAAGTGCAGGCTGTTGTTTCTGTCTTCAAGTTTTCGGTAAACCAAAGCTGTTGCTCTGTTATTATAGGCAGCAGTCCAATTAAGGAGTTTGATACTGTCCAGATTTTTTTCAGAATGATTATAATAAATAATTTCCTGACTGACTTCCAGCATTTTTTTATCCTGAGATAATTTTGCAGCTATATAGACGCTGTCTTTTTGTGCAGAAACCTGTACAACCCCCCAAAACAGAACAAAACAAATACTAAACTTTTTCAACTTGATGATAAAGCATCAAATATAACTTATTTTAAATACATTGAAGATGATTTTAGTGCTGAATTGCAATTTTTCATAAAGAATTCATATAGGCTTTCCATCCCTCATTTTTATAAGTTACAGCGGCTTGTGCAGGATTTTCAGCTTTGTAAATCCCTCTTCCTACAATGATAAAGTCTGTATGAAGCGTACTGAAAACATGTTCCGGTGTATTGTACTGCTGTCCTTTTCCGTCACCTGATTCCGCTAAATTTACTCCTGGCGTGAACAGTAAGATCTCATCCGGGATTGCATTCTGAGAGACACCGCCGATTACATTAGGATGTGAAAGGGCAATTTTTAAAGCTTCTTCTCTGTAGCTGCTTGTTGTTAAAGTTCCTTTCGAAGACATTCCGATAATGGCCACAACTCCTACATTTCTGAAACAGTCTAAAGACTCAAAACCACCGATAACCTGAGAGGTTACAAAGTCTGCCCATTCTGTAATTTTAAAAACTCCGCTTGTGAACTGAAGTTCCTGTGTATTTCCGATATCAGCAAATTTTCTGTCTTCCATCAGTAAAAACTGATGTTTTGCTGCTATCTCTTTCAGAGGAATAATTGTATTTTGATAATCAAAATCTGAAATGATATCAATATGGGTTTTCAGAGCGATAATATGAGGTCCCACCTCTTCTGCCAAGTCAAGCAGCTCCCGGGTCGTTGTCACGTCCGCAGAAGCAATCAAGTTGGATTCTTTTTTTAGAGCAGTTTCTAATAACTTTTTTGAAACAGAGTGCTGTGCATTCTGAAGCTTATGTTCATAAGAAGATCTTGTTTTTTCTTCAAATTGGATATGATTTCCCGCCAGAAAGTCCTGAATTCTTTTAACCTCATCATCAGACAGCTCTCCGTTTTCCTTAAGAATGGTACACACTTCTGAGATATTAAAAAGAGTGTGAACTCTGTATCCTTTGCTTTCTAACAGCTGCTTCCCGCCCTGCTCTCTGTCCAGAACGACTACGATATCTGCAACTTTAAGATCTTCCTGTTCTATTTCAGCAATTGTTTCTACCAAAGACTTTCCGGAAGTGATCACGTCTTCCACCAAAAGACAGTTTTGTCCTTTTTGGTAAATTCCTTCAATCATTTTTTTTGTTCCGTATTCTTTAGCTTCTTTTCTTTTAATAATTAATGGAATATAACTTTCTAGAGACATGGCCGTTGCCATAGGAAGCGCTGCATATGGAACTCCGCAGATCAAATCAAAATTATCTAAAGGAAGCATTTCCAATAAATAATTGGCTAAATTTTTCAAAATTTTAGGATCTGAAGCCAGGGGTCTCAGATCTACATAAAACGGGCTTTCAATGCCGCTTTTTAAGGTGAATCTTCCAAATTTGATGATGCCGAGCTTATAGCACTCTAAAAAGAATTCTTTTTTACTTTCCATTATTTTTTATTAGATTACTGCAAATTTAAGGAAATGATGTTAAAAGTCAATTGCGAATTTCACTTCGCAGATAAATAGTGAGTTTTTATTTTTTTAAACTGACATTAAAAGCTGATGAGTCGTTTACTTTAGAATTCGTAAAAAAACCATCCTTAAAAGGATGGCGTTATTTTATTACTTGACAATTTCAGCATCAATAATTTTTGAGCTGTCCGTGCTGTATTTCCTCTCTGCTTCCCAAAGAAGAAATTTATCAACCTCTTTAAGCAGTTTAGGGATGGTTAATGATAATACTGCAATATCATCCATCACACCCAGTACAGGAATGGCAACTTCCGGTAAAAGGTCAATAGGAGAGATCACATAGAGCAGACCCAATAAAGGTAAAATGATATCTATTGATCTCATTGGATATTCTCCTCTTTTCCACATCCTCACCATTCTGAAGATATCCGGTATTTTTTTTACAAAGCCTTTATGGCTGATAGCTTCTTTTGCTAAACTTAGTTTTGAATATTTCATTTTGTGTTTGATTTTAGAATGTTTTGCACTCTGTAATTTCACAAATTCTGTACCAAGTAATTATAAATTTAAGTTAAAGTTATTTAATGATATTGTCAATAAACTGATGGATTGACTCTGCATCCCAATCAGTTGCCGCATCTTCTTTGATCAGGATTCTTCCGTTTTCATCAAGTAAAAAAGTGGTCGGGAAAGCCTTTGGAAGTATTTTTTCGGAGATAGGACTCTGTGCAATATAAACAGGGACTGTATAATTGTTTTCTTTCAGGAATTTCCTTACTGCCGATTCTTCATCCTTCATGGCGATCAGAACAAAATCAATATTGTCTTTTCTCCTGTCGTACAGTCTTTGGATAGAAGGCCATTCTTTTCTGCACGGAGGACACCAGGTTCCCCAGAAATTTAAAAATACAGGTTTGTTCCTGAAGTTTTTCATATTGGTACTCGGAACATTGATGCCCTGAAGATCTATGTCGTAATCATCAGCTTCAATATGCACGGCATTCTCTATCGTTGCAATAGGGAAGAACTGATCTTTTAAAGTGTTTCTGATTCCCGGAACTAAAAAGATAATTCCTAAAAGAATGAGTACGACAACATATATAATTATTTTTTTCATAGTGCATATTAAATTTAAAAACTCATTTAATCTACCTGATATGCTATTCAGCAGGAATATAAATATAAATCAGTAAATCTTAAACTTTATAATAATTCTAAAATTTCCTGAATCGAATCCTTCCCCCTGTTTCTCGAGTAGTAGACCTGGAGATCATTATAAAAAAGATCTTTTGGGTATGCTTCGGGATTGGCTTTGTATTTCATTAATAATTCATGACCATACTTCGGACGGGGTCCCCAGGAATTTTTAACATTAAAATCCCTATCTAAAATAATAACTTTTGGAATCGATTGGGTTCCATCGGTCAGAAATTGCTCAATGAGAGAGGTATCTCTGTCTCTGAGGAAAATTCGTACTTCATTATGGCTCTCAAAGAACTTTACAAGAGCAGGGACTGTCGCACTTGCGTCACCACACCATGCCTCAGAGATGATTAAAATCTTTCCGTCAAAATTTTTTGATTTAAGTTCAGTGCGCTGCTCCTCATCGATGATCATCTTTTTCAGCGCCCTGTCCATTCTCTGAATGCCCAGTTCGTAATAAGGTTTATATTCAATGTCTTTCTCATTGTCTGGATGACTAAGCCGTTGATTGGCAATTTGAAGATAATCTTCGAATGTTATTGCATTGTCCCAGTAATTTTGCATTACTTAAAGTTTTTTATGTTTTAAAACTGATTGATATTTCTAGTCTTGTTGATCAGGAAAAGATCGGCTAAGACAAAAGCTGCCAGACTTTCGACAACAGGCACTGCTCTTGGAACAACACACGGGTCGTGTCTTCCTTTTCCTTCTACAGTAACTGCATTTCCATCTTTATCAACACTATCTTGGGGTCTCAGGATAGTTGCTACAGGTTTGAATGCAACTCTGAAGTAGATATCCATGCCGTTTGAGATTCCCCCCTGAATTCCTCCTGAAAGGTTTGATTTTGTTGTGAAATCTGTATTGAATGAATCATTGTGCTCGCTGCCGGTCATTTTTGCTCCACAGAAACCACTTCCATATTCAAAACCTTTACATGCATTGATATTCAGCATCGCTTTTGCCAGTTCGGCCTGTAACTTTGAGAAAACAGGTTCGCCGATTCCTACGGGAACATTTTTGATGACACAGGTAATCGTTCCTCCAATAGTATTGCCTTCCTTTTTAATTTCTTTGATTTTTGAAATCATCTTTTCAGCAGTTTCTGCATCAGGACAGCGTACTTCATTATTTTCTGTTTTAGAAAAATCCAGATCCTGATAAGGCTTTTCACAGAAAATTTCTCCTACCGAAGACACGTAAGCATTGATTTGTATGTTTGATAGGAGCTGTTTTGCTAAGGCTCCCGCCACTACCCAATTGATCGTCTCCCTCGCAGAAGATTTTCCGCCCCCGCGATAATCTCTGATACCGAATTTCTGATCATACGTAAAATCAGCATGACTTGGCCGGTAAGACTGCGCAATATGATCGTAATCCTTCGATTTCTGATTTTCATTTTCGATCATAAATCCGATTGGTGTTCCGGTAGTTTTACCTTCGAATATTCCTGAAAGAAAACGTACGGTGTCACTTTCTTTTCTCTGCGTAACAATAGCTGACTGACCGGGTTTTCTGCGGTCTAACTCGTATTGAATTTTGTCTGTATCGATTTCCAGGCCAGCCGGAAAATTATTGATGATTCCTCCATACGCCAAACCGTGACTTTCGCCGAAAGTCGTCAGGCTTAGCAGATTCCCTAAAGTATTGAACATAGTACAAAATTACCTTTTTTTTATTAGATAATAAAGTCTTTGCGTAGATACTATTGATAGGAGTTTTTGATTTCCCGAGTGACTTTTTTCAGTTGTTTGCGCTCTTCAGAACTTGTTTTTTTCCAGATAAAACCTTTCCGAATGTTGTTTTTATCTATCAGCTGAGGGAAAATTCCGGCTTTTTGATAGTCAAAAATAAAACTTTCCGAGATTGCCGGAATGGGAGTGTCAAAATTAAAAGGGTATTTTTCTGAAACATTGAATTTCAAATTTCCTATTTCATAAGAATTATATTTATTGTATTCATATAAAGATGGTTCGTATAATTGTGTCCATTCAAACCGCCCCATAAAAGAGGACATTCTGTAACTTGGAATGTACCGGGAAATTATGGTTGGAAAAACGATAAAATTAACGAAGATGACCGTTAAAATACAGTATGCGGCTATTGACTTTTTCTTATTGAAAGTATGATACAGCATTACAAAAATGATAACAAAGAAAACATCTGTAAAAAACCGGTATTGTGCTGAAAAAATCAACACCATTATACTTTTGATCACTATTGAAATGCAGATAAAACTAATGATCTTCTTTTTTTTGATACCGGTGTATATAATGAAAACAAGTAAACTTAAAATAAATAAAATGTTGATGAATGATTTCATTCCATCCAGAAAAAACCAGTTTCTGATATATTCAGATGTAGAAAATTTCCGGATTTCTGTGTAAGAATATTGGTTGTCAAAAGTTTTTACAGCAGCGTATTCGGATGATGATTTCAGCAATTCTGAATTCGGCTTCCAGCTTAAGCCAAGATCAACCACTGATACCGGAAATACAGGATAGCCAAAGGTCCAGACATTTTTGAACAGATACAGTAAAAAGATCAGAATGCCTGGAAGTAAACTTCTGAAAAGAGATCTAGTGATAAAAATAGTATATAGAAAACTCAGAACGGGCAGCCAGATCATGGTAGGTTTTACAGCAAAAACAAACACGGAAAATGCGAAGAGTAATGAAGTGTTTTTGTTACCTGAAAGCAGTTCATTTAAGAGGATGAGGGAAAAAACGATGACCGGTAAATCGGGGCTCGGTGATTGGGAAAATAAAAACAGGATGGGAAGAAAACACAGCTGTATCCAGCTTTTTTTTTCGGTGATGTATAGAGTATATATGATCAGTAAAACTCCGTTTATTCTCAAAAAAGGATCTGCAAAATTAGAAAAACCAGCCTGAAAAATATGCCAGACAGACATTTGCCCAAGGACGAGATCGAGATTTGCGATTCCCTTAACCAAACCAATTTCTCTGAGCCATACAATGCTTGGAAAATAATAGCCAAAATGATCTAAAATATAGGGATAGAATGAACTGCAAAATATGATGACCGCTGAAATTACTATCAGCAAACAGGATTCGCTGTTAGAAAACCGGTAGAATGAAAGATATATTTTTTCTTTGAAAAAATAAAACAACCCCCATGAAATCGTAGGGATTTCTATCCATAAATTAAGTGGAGTAATTAATGCAAGAACGGTCCATAATAAGCTGATCCCTAAAATGCCGAAAACTATTTTCCCTGAAACTCCCTCAAAGAGAAGGGTTTTAAAAATAATTTCAAGAAAATTTCCCCAGCCTGAAAGGGTGGGTAAGATTATTATAATGGCAAAAAGAATAAAAAGCATAAAAAAAGATTGCCTAAAAATAAGCAATCTTTTATAAGTTATAAAACGGTTTATCTACCTCGGCTGTACTCTGCCGCTTTTTCTATCCTGTGATCTACCCAAGGTATAACCTGTTGCACCACCGATAATACCACCTACTACTGCGCCACCGCCTCTGTTTTTCTTATTAACAATGGCTCCAAGTGCTGCACCACTCACTACACCGATAGCAGTACCTTTTGCTGCTTCACTGATCCCTTTCTTTTTAGCTGTCGTTCCCTGTGATGAACTTCCACCACCATTACTTGCTACACTGTTGTTAGAAGATGGGGTATCTCTGTAGATTGTTCTTGTTTCTCTGATGACCTGTGGTTTGGCAGCTGCTTTAGCTTCTTTCTCTTTCTGAACTTCAGCAATACTGTCAGTTCTTTTCTGAGTCTCATAAGCGAATCTTTCTTTTTCGATCGCTAATTTCTGCTTTTCTATTTCAAGTTGTCTCGCCTGAAATTCTATCTTTTGCTGTTCGAGCGTCTTTTCTGCAACTTGATCATCTTTCTTACAGGCTGTCAGCATGATGGCCGACACAAGTCCTGTTAATAATATATTTTTCATAAATCAAATTTTTAGTTTCAACAGACTTTATAATCTGATGCTGTGGTATGTTCAATTATGAAGCCAAGTTTTAGTTAAGGATATGTTAAAAGACGAAAATCAGAATATTTTTAAACAGATTATACTGAATTCTACAGTATTATAGATATTGAAAAAACGTGATTAATAATTATATTTTATTGATTATAGTTAAATTAATAATATTTTAATCTGTTGAAATTAGCAAATTTAATAATAAAAAAAGAGGGGTAATTTTTCTATTTAGATAGATGAGCTGTATACGGTTCCACTTGTTTTCAATAGTTCATTTTTTTTTCAGATACCGTAAATGTTGATATTTTGATTACTTTATTACTATTATAGAATGAAAGTGTAATGTTTAAACTTTGAGCACAATCGTGTTGCAGAAAACAAAAAACTCTAATCAGAAGATCAGAGTTTTTGAGGTACCTAGCGGATTCGAACCGCTGTAGATGGTGTTGCAGACCACTGCCTAGCCACTCGGCCAAAGTACCATTTTTAAGTGGTGCAAATATAAAGGATTTTCTTATTCAAACAAATTTTTTTAAGCGATTTCTTTAACTCCTATACTGTTTATGTCTTCTTTAGTCTGTATTTCAGACTGATAATTTTTGTAATCAATCACTCTTGTGTCCGTCATGCTGTCATGCCATCCGTCTGAACCGAAGAATGTGAAGGCTTCAAAGGGAATTATTCTGTATAAACTCCTGGATAAATATTGTTTGGTGGTAGGTTTTTCACCATCAGTACTTATTACAACTGTTCCGGTTATATATTTTCCCGGAGTTTTTCCATCAGAAAAGTTTTCCCAAAGGAAAAAATAAATAAAAGCTATGAGACTTCCTGTAAAAATATTCCATAAAAATCCACCATTATTGTAAAAGTAAAAAAAACGGATGAGAGTGAAATTATAAGTCATAACTGAAATAAAGGATATGATAAAATTAATAATTATCAGCATCACTGTATCAATAAGATTATTGACAAATCTTGTTCCCAGTGAAGCTTTATTTCGTTCAACAATCTTTAAATATTTTTTCATAGTTTATTATTAGTTTAGGGAGAGTTTAAAATCCTTTTAAGGTAAATCGTAAATTTGCATTTGTATCAATCACTGCCGTAATTCCGTAATCATTAAGCAGGATTTGATGAGGTTTCAGATCTGATACCCTTCCTGTCATTTTCAAACCTTTGTAATATTCTTTGTTAAACGCATCTTCAATGCTTTTCTTTGATGAGATTTCAAGATCAGTGGTAGGGATTCCGTACTCATCTTCAATCATTTTTACAATTTTACCCCTGAATAAAAGGGTAGCAGTTTTCTGTAGAATATTGGCGGTTTTTAATCTGAATTTGGTGTCAGACAGTACGATTTTCTTTTTGAGTCCGTCATACACCGGAATTCCTGAAATAAATGCAGTTCCGTTCACATAGCCTTCCATTTCTGCTTCGATCATAATTCTATTTGCTTCACCATACACCTTGATATCTGTAATTTTCACTTTCGAATCTCTGATGTCATATTCTTTATTCATGAAAGTTTTTCTTGCAATAGCTGTTGCTTCCGAAAACGGAATGTTCGCAGTTGTCTGTAGTATGAATTGATCTGCCAGGAGAGGAATGAAATTAAAATTCATCACTGCTTTTGCAGGCTGTGAAGCTTCGGGTTTTGTTCCCGTATAGGTTTCGGAGAATATATCGATTCCGATATTGGTGTCAATCTGATTTCCGTAAAATTTCAACGGAGTTATATTAACATTGATTGGGGTGATTTTCAACCAGGTGTTATATTCTTCAGAAATATTGAACGGTTGTGAAAATGCATTCCAGGCTAAAACGGCATATTGCTGAAAGTTAAGCTGTGAAGCCATTTGCTGATCCATCGTTTTGCAGAACTTGTACTGCTGTTCTTTCAGGCTTTTTTCAACCAATGAAGTAATCGGGATCTGAATTCTCCCAAAATCCAGGACAGGTTTTTTTACCCATTTAAAACCCATTGGCTGGGTAAATGTACTTACCGTCCAGTTATTTTTAAAACTGAGTGCTGTTTTAAAATACATGACAGTTTCAAAAGTTGTTTCCTGATACGTGTAGACTCCCAATGTTCCGATACCTTTCTCTGCCCATATCTTTAACGGAACTTCAACGAGAATGTTCTGATTGGCATCCCCAACCAGTCTGATCGGACGGGTTTTCCATACTTTTACTTTAAACTGATCATTGTCGTTGTCAGTATAAGAGTCATCCTGAAAAATCATGTCTTTTACTGACGCATTAATCATATTGCTGATCTCCGACAGGGGAATGGTCACCGGCATGGTAATGCTGGATTTTATTTTTGGGAAATTGTAAATAGCATCACCGGATATATTGCCCTGCCCGTAAATATCGATCGAAAGCAGTATAAGCAATAGGTTGATTATTTTCATTAGGTTTTATTTTTTTAACTGAAAATTATTCTTTTTCTGTAATTCCACCCACTAGGAAACTCTTTTCAAGTTCAATACTTGCTCCTTTCATTTCTCCCTTCATGGGTGGACATGTTTTGGTGATCTTTAATCTGATGTATGAGATCTGATCGAATTTTCCGCGGATCTTTGTAATAATTCTTGCCGCAACATGTTCCAGCAGTTTAGATTTAATTTTCATCTCATCGTGGATGATTTCATTGATATCTGCATAACTGATGGTGTCATTTAAATCATCAGAAACGGCAGCTTCCCACAGATCAGTGTGAATTTCTGCATTCAAAATATAATATGTTCCGATGGTATTTTCTTCAGGAAGAACGCCATGATAAGCGTATATTTTCACATCTTCTAGAAAGATCTTGCTCATGTTTATTTTTTAGTAAGCAAAAATCGCCTTAATTCTTCAAAATCAGGATTAATTTCTACAGTTTTTTTCTCTCTTTTTATTAAATCCTTCAAAGATTCAGGAATATCCACGGCTGTACCGGTTGCTTTTTCTACAGGATCAGGGAATTTAACAGGATGTGCTGTTCCCAAAATAAATCCTTTTCCGGAAGGATGCTCCTGCTGATGTTTTTCAAGAGAAGCATAGGCGACAGCGCTGTGCGGGTCAAGGATGTAATTGTAGTTTTTATATACGTTTTTTATAACTTCCAGCGTTTTAACATCATCGATTGAATATCCTGAAATTTTATCTTTTACAGCATCAAAATGATTTCCAAACAATTCCGAGATTCTTACAACGTTGCTTGGATTTCCTACGTCCATTGCATTTGAAATCGTTGCTACTGTTTTCTGAGGCTGTAAATTTCCTGTACGTAAATAATTCGGGAATACATCATTATCATTACAGGCGGCAATAAAATGTTCAGCAGGCATACCTCGCAAATGAGCAAGAAGACCTGCACAGATATTTCCGAAATTTCCGCTTGGAACACTGATGACAGGCTTCTCGCTTTCTGTTTCCTGCCATTGTTTTAAAGCCAATAAGTAATAAATCTGCTGGGGAAGCCACCTTGCAACATTAATTGAGTTGGCTGAAGTTAAAAATAACTGACCGTTAATTTCTTCATTCAGAAATGCCTCTTTTACAAGATTCTGACAGCCATCGAACGTTCCGTTAACTTCCAATGCATATATGTTTTCACCCAAGGTTGTGAGTTGTTTTTCCTGAACGAAACTTACCCGGTTTTTAGGATATAGAATAACAACGTCGACTCCTTCGGTCCGGTAAAATCCATTCGCTACAGCGCCTCCGGTGTCTCCTGATGTTGCCACTAAAACGGTAACTCTTTTATCTTCTTTTTTAAGAAAGTACGACAGACAGCCACTCATGAATTTAGCTCCGACATCTTTGAAGGCTAGAGTAGGACCGTGAAAAAGTTCTAAGACAGATATTCTGTCGTTAATTTTTTTCAGCGGAATGTCAAAACCGATTGTTTCGGTGATGATTTCTTTCAGTACTTCTGCAGGGATGCTGTTTCCAACAAAATCCTTCATACATTCATACGCAATTTCCACGTCAGAGAAGTGTTGCAGGTTTTTAATGAATTCGTTATTAAATGGCGGAATGTTTTCGGGGAAAAATAATCCTTTTTCTTTCCCCTGTCCTTTTATTGCAGCAGCTCTGAAGTCTGCTATTTCTTCTTTATCTTTTAAGTTATAATAATTCATTTGTATTTTATTTTAAATATGAGGTTAATTCTGTTCAACGATTTCTATCCCCAAAGGATTGATCTTTGATACATAAACAAAACTTTTAATATTAATGTCATCGTAAACTGACTTCATCATATTGGCAATATTGTCTGCGTTGTATTTATTTTCAGCCAGCATAAAAATAGAGGGTCCTGAACCGGAAATTCCTCCGCCCAAAGCTCCCAGTTCTAAACTTTTTATTTTAATTTCATCAAATTTGGGAATCAGGATACTGCGGACAGGTTCTATGATCACATCATTTAAACTTCTGCCAATTAATTTGAAATCATTCTTTTCAATCCCTGCAACAAGACCTGCGATATTTCCCCACTGATGGACAGCATCTTTCAGCAGAACGTTTTTTTTGAGGATCTGTCTTGCATCAGAGGTTTTTACTTCAACCTGAGGATGTACTGCTACAGTAAAAAGATCAGGGCTCTTCAAAGGAATGATGTCCAGAGGATGGGATGATTTTACCAGGGTGATGCCACCGTAAATAACAGGAGCAATATTGTCTGCATGCCGCACCCCGGAAGCAAGTTCCTCTCCATACATAGCAAAATGGACCATTTCCTCTTTTGATAAGATGTTTCCAAGTAAAGCATTGGCTGCGAATGCAGCTCCTGCTGCACTGGCTGCACTTGAGCCCAGACCGCTTCCCGGTTTTATATTTTTATGAATCACCACCTCAAAACCGTTTTTCAAGTGGAGTTCCTCTATCATTTTCAATAAAACGATACCGGCGACGTTTTGTGATGCTTTTTCAGGAAGATTAAAATCATCAGTATGCTTAATGATGATCTGAGGATGATCCATCAGCTTTATTTCCATCTCATCATAAGGCTGGTGTATAGCCATCCCTAAAATATCAAAGCCACATACCAGATTGGCAACAGTAGCAGGCACTCTTAATTTTATATTTCTCATAGGTACACTTTTAAATTGAACGTATTACATCTGCAAAAACTCCGCTTGCAGTCACTTCAGCCCCTGCGCCTGCACCTTTTATAACCAAAGGCTGCTCAGAATATCTGGCCGTTTTTAAAATGACGATGTTATCTTTTCCATAAAGGTGGTACAGGTCACTGTCAGGAGCAATATGCTGAAGACCGACTCTCGCTTTTCCATTTTCAAATTCTGCCACATATTTCAGAATTTTACCATCTTTTTCTGCCTCAGTAAATAAATTTTTAAAATGATCCTCATATTGACTTAGTGTCCTGTAAAAATCCTCTACGCTACCGGACATGCATTCTCTGGGAAGAAATCCTGTATTTTCAATTTCACTGAACTCTAAAACATACCCTGCTTCCCTTGCCAATATTAATATTTTTCGGGCAACATCAGTTCCTGCAAGATCTAACCGTGGATCAGGTTCTGTAAATCCTTCTTTTTGTGCAAGAGAAACAACCTGGGAAAAACTTTTATTTCCGTTATATTCATTAAAAACAAAATTTAACGTTCCACTCAATACAGCTTTTATAGAAGTGATGCTGTCTCCGCTTCTGATCAGGTCATTGATGGTTCCGATAACGGGAAGCCCGGCTCCCACATTTGTTTCGTAGAAAAATTTACAGCTGCGGTTTCTTGCTGTGTTTTTTAAAATCTTATATTTTTCAAAGTCAGATGAAGCTGCAATTTTATTGCAGGCAATGATATTTACGCTTCTTTTTAAAAGTTCTTCGTATACCTTTACCACTTCCGAACTGGCTGTGACATCGACAAAAACAGAATTTCTCAGATTTCTTGCAATAATTTCCTGACAGAATTCAGTAATGGATGATTCCCGGCTGTTTTCTGTCCAGTGATCATATTCTGTTTCAGAAATTCCCCTGTCTGAAAATATCATTTTCCTACTGTTGGATAATCCTGCGATTCTTACATTGAGTAAAAGGTTTTCTTTCAGGTATTCATTCTGCTCAAAAATCTGCTGGATCAGTTTTGATCCTACATTTCCTGTCCCACAGATATAAAGATGCATCTGTTTGATTTCCGATTCAAAAAATTCTTCATGAATGACATTGACTGCTTTCCGGATATCCTGATCAGAAATGACAATGCTGATGTTTCTCTCTGAAGAACCCTGAGCGATAGCTCTGATATTAATACCATTATTACCCAGGCATCCAAACATTCTGGAACTTACACCGCTTCTGTTCTTCATATTTTCTCCTACCAGGGCAACAATTGAAAGTCCGGATTCTATTATTACCGGAGCAATTCTCTCTAACTGTAAATCGTCTTCAAATGCGAGATTAATTGCATTTTCTGCCTTTAAAACATCTTTTTCACTGATTGCGACCGTTATCGAATGTTCTGAAGAACTTTGGGTAATCAGAATCACATTAATCTTTTCATGACTCAGGCACTGGAATAATTTTGCTGAAACGCCCGGTATTCCTACCATGCCGCTTCCCTCAATGGTCAGTAGAGAAATATCTGACATATTTGAAATTCCAACGGCGATCTGCTGCTGTTTTTGATCCTTTCCGTCTATTTTATGCGAAACATGAGTGCCCGGAGCCTGAGGATCAAAAGTATTTTTGATAAAAAGATCGATATTCCTGATCATCACAGGCTGTATGGTAGGCGGATACAATACTTTTGCTCCAAAATGAGAAAGTTCCATTGCTTCCTGATAAGAAATTTCTGAAATTGGTTTTGCATGAGAAACCAATCTTGGATCTGCAGTCATCATTCCGCTGACATCCGTCCATATCTGTAGTTCTTCAGCATCCAGTGAAGCGGCGATAATTGAAGCAGTATAATCTGAACCTCCTCTGCCTAATGTAGTATTGCTGCCTTTTCCATCTTTAGCGATAAATCCCGGAGCGACAGTGATCTGCTGCTGGTTTTCTTTAAAAAACTCCCTGAGGTTATTTTCAGTTGTTTCAAAATTTACTTTTGCATTCGTAAAACTGCTGTCGGTTATAATTTGATCTGCAGAGTTCATCCATTGGCAGTTCAGTTTTTCAGACTGCAGCCGGGCAGCAATGATCTGAGAAGAAAGAAATTCGCCGTATGAGGTAAGCCGGTCTTTAATTCTTTCTGTGAATTCACCTAATACAAAGATTCCGTTACAGAGATCTTCAATGTCATTAAAATGTTTTTTCACAAAACTCAGCCATGCGCTTTGTTCCTGCACAGGAAAAAGTTCTTTTACCAGTTGTAAATGTTTTTGCTCTGTATTTTTAATAAGATTACAGTAGTTTTCATTATGCAGGGAAGCATACTCTGCTGCTTTGATTAAAGTATCTGTAACACCATGTAAAGCAGATACTACAACAATTATTTTACTATCAGACGATTCTTTTTTGATAATATTTTCTACTTTCAGAATATTCTCTGAATGGGAGACTGATGTCCCGCCGAATTTTAAGACTTTCATCGTTTGTGAATTTTAAATTTAGATATAGGAATTTTACTCTTTTAGAAAAAGAGAAAAGGCGTCGAAATAATATGTGAAATAATACCCCTTATGGGGTAATTGTAGATGTTGTAGAAATGATAGAAACTGATGATACCTCTGAAGAAGTAAGCTTCAGAGTAGGAATATCAGATATGTTTCTTGAAAAATTCATTTTACATGACAAATTTACGAATTATATTTAAGTGGCCAATTTTTAGATAATCTTTTTTTATCTGAGCAAAAGTATTATATTTAATCACTAAACAAATCCAATAAGTATGAAAAATCTAAAAAAAATGAATCGGGCAGCACTGAAATCTGTTAACGGTGGCGCAGTGTGCAACGCCAATTGCCCTCCCGGACCTTACGGACCTGAATTTGCGAGCTCATGTGAAGCATTTCACGCTCTGCCGGAATGCTGTAAGTCAAAAGTTTTGGTACATGCCGACTGCTTTCCCCGTTAAAAAAATGAAAGCACTGTGAAAACAGTGCTTTTTTTTTATTTGATACTTTTCGAAAGATCGAGCATCGCCTCAATGGGCTTCAGTGCTCTCAAGCGAAGTTCTTCTTCGATTAAAATCTCGGGTAATTCATACTTCATACATAAGTATAGTTTTTCCATGGTATTCCGTTTCATGTAAAAACATTCTGAACAGTTACAGCTTTCGTCAAAAACCAAAGCCGGAATTAATTCTTTATGCGGTGCACGTTTTCTCATTTCGTGCAGAATTCCTTCTTCAGTAGCGATAATAAATTTCTGGCAATCGTCTTTTTCAACAAAATTCAGCAGAGCTGAGGTGGAGCCGATGAAATGAGCCAGTTTTAAAACTGCTTCTTCACTTTCCGGGTGGGCAATCATTTTCGCATCAGGGTTGTCTGCCAGTTGCTGTGCAATTCTCTCCATAGAGAAAGCTTCATGTACAATACAGCTTCCGTCCCACAGGATCATGTCACGTCCTGTCTTTTTAGACAGATATCTTCCCAAATTTTTGTCAGGTGCAAAAATAATCGGTCGGTCAGTTGGTAAAGCTTCAATCACTGTCTCGGCATTTGAACTTGTCACAATGATGTCACTTTCTGCTTTTGTTTCAGCGTTGCAGTTGATGTACGTTGCAATCAAAGCATTGGGGTGCTGCTCACGCATTTTTCTCAGACCTTCGCCTGAACATCCGTCTGCAAGAGAACATCCTGCCATTGTATCAGGAAGGACTACTTTCTTGGTAGGATTCAGAATTTTAGCGGCTTCAGCCATAAAATGGACTCCACAGAATACAATCATATCTGCATCTGTATCTTTTGCCTGTCTTGCTAACTGTAAGGAATCTCCCAGGAAATCAGCAATATCCTGAATTTCTCCCGGTTGATAATAGTGTGCCAGAATAACGGCATTCTTTTCTTCCTTCAGTTGAAGAATTGCTTTTACAAGTTCTTCTCCCTGAGGAATCGCCAGATCCTTGATGTCCAAAAATCCTTTTACAGGAAGGGTAGATTTAGCTCTTTCTAATGTTTCGGTGCTCATTTCAGCCTCAGTGTTTGTGTTTATCAGAATGATGGATAAAAAGTTGGTGATGGTATCGAATGGCTGTTAACCGTTTTTCATATTTACATCATCGAACTTTCTGCGTTACTTCCCGATAAAACTTTTTATTAAACTTTCTATTTCTATTTTTGCTTCGTTCAAATCGCTGTTGATCACGATTTTATCAAATTCTATTGCGTAGGTAAGCTCTTCTTCAGCTTTTTCTACGCGGATCTTTATGGTTTCTGCATCATCCGTGTTTCTTGAGATCAATCTTCGTTCCAATTCTGCAATGGAAGGCGGCTCTATAAATATGGATAATGCTTTTTCCCCAAAATATTTTTTTAAGGAAATTCCACCTTTTACATCCACATCAAAAATAACAACTTTTCCCTGATTCCAGATTTTTTCAACTTCGGATTTTAAGGTCCCGTAGTATTTATCGGTGTAAACTTCTTCAAATTCAACAAAAGCTTCCTCCGCTATTTTCTGTCTGAACTCGTCAGGTGAAATGAAGTGATAATCGACTGCATGAACTTCACTTCCTCTCGGCTGTCTCGTTGTGCATGATATGGAAAATTCCAATTGAGGGATTGCTTCCAGAGAATGTCTTACTAATGTTGTTTTTCCACTTCCGGAAGGTGCTGAGAAGATGATAACTCTATTCATAAATAATGATTGATGAATGATAGATGATAAGTAATTAAAATTTCATGCTGTAATGATCATTGATCAACGATCACTTATAAAACATTAAGCGTTTGCTCCTTTATTTTTTCCAAATCATCTTTCATCATTACCACCAGTTTCTGGATTTCAGCATGATTGGCTTTTGATCCCAATGTGTTGATCTCTCTTCCGATTTCCTGTGAAATAAAACCTAATTTTTTCCCGTTAAAATCTTCATTTTCCATTACTTCAGAATAGTATTTCAAATGCTGGGCAAGTCTTACTTTTTCTTCTGAAATATCTAATTTCTCGGTAAAATAGGCCATTTCCTGATAGAAGCGGGTCTCATCAACGTTTTCAAACTCCTTTAAGGTTTTTAAATAGCGTTCTTTTACTGCATTGATTCTAACTTCTTCGTAAGGGATAACTTCCGCCAGAGAGCGATCTATGTTTTTAATATTTCTCTCCAGTTCTTCATGAAGGATTTTCCCTTCTGTTTTCCTAAATTCCTGGAATTTATCGACTGCGGTGTTGACTATTTTTGCCAGAGCTTCCCATTCTCCTTCACCCAATTCGTCAGGTCTTGACGTTATGGCATCCGGCAGTCTTACTGCCATTTTAAGGTATTCGAAATCGGGGCCGTCAGAAGCGATGTTTTTAAGCTCATTCATATACGAATCGATCAGACTCCTGTTGATTTTTACATCATTAGTCTCTTCAAGATTCTCTATATTGATATAACAGTCTACCTTTCCACGGATAATCCTGTCATTCAGGATTTTCCGTACTTCAAATTCTTTCTCTTTGTAACGGAGAGGAATTTTAATATTCAGGTCAAAGCTCTTGCTGTTGAGTGATTTAATATCGATCGAAATTTTTTTTCCTTCAAAAACACCTTCGGCTCTACCGAAGCCGGTCATTGATAAAATCATAGTTTTTTATTGTTGTACAAAGATAAACATTTAAATTAGCACATTTAATATTGATTTGAAATTTGAAGTTTGACATTGGAAATTTATGTCACAAATCAACTTCAGATATCTGTCATCAAACATCCAAGATTCAACATTTCATGAAAACCCTGATTTCAGTTGTAGGTACCACGGGAATTGGTAAAACAAAACTTGCGATCGACCTTGCCGGGTATTTCGGCACCGAAATTATTTCCTGTGATTCCCGACAGTTTTTTAGCGAAATGAAAATCGGAACAGCTGCACCCTCGGAAGAGGAACTTTCGCAGGCAAGACATCATTTTATTGGCCAGCTTTCTGTAAAAGATTATTATTCTATCGGTCAGTTTGAGCATGATTCTTTAGAATTATTAGATCGGCTTTTCGAAAAATACGATATCGTCATTATGGTTGGAGGAAGCATGATGTATGAGAAAGCGGTCATCGAAGGCTTAAATGACTTACCGGAAGCTAATGATGAAAATCAGGAAAAACTCGAAACCATCTGGAAAACTGAAGGCATCGAAAAACTTCAGGAAATGCTGAAAGATTTAGATCCCGAATATTACGAAAACGTAGATATTCACAATCAGAGAAGGCTGATACGGGCAATTGATGTCATCTGGCAAACCGGAAAAAAGTACTCTGAAAATATTGCGCATCCCAAAAATCCCAGAAATTTTAAAACGGTAAGAATCGGCATTGAAGCGCCACGGGAAACGATTTATGAAAGGATCAATCTTCGTGTCGACAAAATGATGGAAAATGGCTTGCTTACTGAGGCTGAAAAGCTCGATGAATTAAGAAAATCACAGGAAGGAAGGAATCTGGCTTCACTGAATACGGTCGGTTATTCGGAGCTTTTTAAATATTTTGATAAAGAGTGGGATCTTGACTTTGCGGTTTCTGAGATTAAGAAAAACTCAAGAAGATTTGCAAAACGTCAATTGACATGGTATAGAAAGGAAGAAAATATACATTATATACAATCAGTATATTCGGAGAAAGATTTTAATGGTTTGATTGAATATATAAATGAGCAAACTCAAAAATAATTTCTTTTTAAACGCAAAGATTTAATTTTTGTTCTGAATATTTTTAAGGAGCAAAGAATGGAATCAATAAAATTGATTCTGATGAAGCTTCTACCTTAAGCGACTTTGTCGCTATTCTTTGCTCCTTAAAAGTTGTACAGTTTTTAAATAAAACTTTGCGTTTAAAAAAATTGCACACACTATCTAATTCCGAAGGAATTTTAACAAGAATATTGCAAAACAAATTTCTACAAACACAGTTTAGATTCCACGCTCCACTTCGTTTCGCTCTGAATAACAAAAGCAAGTTTAGATCATAGTTTTAGACAAAAAAAATGCGGTCCCGAGAGACCGCACTTCAAACAATATAATTAAGTTACTACTTCCATCCGCCACCTAAAGCCCGGTACAAGTCTACAATACTGCTTAATCTCTGTCTTTTTACCGACGCAAGATTCAGTTCAGCCTGCAGAGAATTTCCCTGAGCGGTAATCACTTCTAAATAATTAGCCATTCCGCCTTTGTACAGCATTTCAGCACTTTTAATTCCGTTTTTTAAGGTGGTGACCTGTTCGCTTGCTTTCTGTTCCTGAACTTTTAAACTTTCATTGGAAACCAATGCGTCAGAAACTTCGCCTACAGCATTCAAAACAGACTGACGGAAAGCCAAAACGTTTTTCTCTCTCTGAATTTTAGCAACATTCAAATCTGTTTTCAACTGTCTTTTCTGGAATACGGGCTGAGCCAGTCCTCCCAAAACAGAACCGAAAAGAGAAGCAGGAATAGAAAACCAATTATCAACTTTAAACGAATTGACTCCGCCGTTGGCTGTAATTCTTAAAGCAGGATACATATTTGCCTGGGCAATCCCCACCAGCGAATTAGATTCCAGCAACACCAATTCCTGCTGACGGACATCCGGGCGACGGCTTACCATTGCTGCAGGAAGTCCGGCCGAAATATCCTGTGGTAAAGAAGTGTCGGACATTTCAATCGTTCTGTTTACCTTTTCAGGGTTTTGACCTACCAGGATACTTAAGGCATTTTCCTGAATCGCAATATTCTGCTCTAACTGAGTGATCAGAAGTTCTGTAGATTGCTTTTGAGCAGTAGCCTGCTGAACTCCTAATGAAGTTGTATCACCACTTTGCCATAATTTTTCTGTCAGAGACAGGGTATTACTGCTTAATTCTAAATTTGATTTTGCGATAGATAATTGTCTGTCAAGCATCAGCAAATTATAATATCCCTGGGCAATCGCCGCAACGACCTGAGTCTGAATGGCCTTGGTCGCTTCATAGGTCTGCAGATACTGCATTTTAGAAACTTCCTTCTGGTTTTTTATTTTACCCCAGATATCTGCTTCCCAGGATAAATTAAATGCGGCATTGTAATCTTCAACATGGCTTTGACCTAAAAATAAATTTAAGCTCTGTCCGTTCATGCTGTTTTTTGAAGGTTTTGAAATTTGAGCAGATACTCCGAAACCTACATCAGGGTATTGAAGGTATTTTGCCTGCTTCAGTTTTTCCTGTGAAGAAGCAACCTGTTTTAAAGCAATCTGTAAATCATAATTGTTTCTGATTCCTTTTTCTATTAACTCCTGCAGGACAGGGTCACTGAAAAACTGTTTCCATTGCAGGTTGGCTACACTGGCGGTATCTGCTGTTGCCGTATATTTAAATTGCTCCGGTAGTTCCAGCTCAGGCTCTTTGAATGCCAGTTTTGAAACACAGGAAACTGATCCCAACGCCAGTGCAAATGCTATGATGATATTTTTTACTCTTTTCATTTTATAAAATATTTAAATTGATCACAAAACTTTGAGGGGTAAGCAAAGCGGTCTTTAGTAGGAGAAAATACTTTACTTCTGTATTTTTAATTCTGATTTTTCTTCACGCAGAGTTTTTGATTCCCTGCGTTTAAAATTTCAGGTTTAAAATTTTCTCAAAGTTTTGTTAATCATTTTTTATTAATGTGCTCCCGCTAAAAGTTCTGCCTCTAACTTTTGTTTCTGAAGTCTTTTATTTTTTCTGCTTGGCATTTTTTCATGTAAATACTGGAAAATGACGTACATCACGGGAATAATGAAAATCCCGAATACTACTCCTGTGAACATTCCGCCTACCGTACTGATTCCGATAGAATGGTTTCCTTTGGCTGCTGCACCCTGTGTCCAGACTAATGGCAACATACCGATGATAAAGGCAAATGAGGTCATCAGGATAGGTCTTAAACGTAACCTGGATGCCTGAAGTGCAGATTCAATCAGGGTTTTCCCTGCTTTTCGACGCTGAACAGCAAATTCTACGATCAGAATGGCATTTTTAGCTAATAATCCGACAAGCATAATCAATCCTACCTGAACATAGATATTATTGTCAATTCCGGCCAGTCCTGTGAATGCGAATACTCCGAAAATCCCTGTAGGAATGGTCAGAATAACGGCAAAAGGAAGAATATAGCTTTCATACTGAGCCGCCAGTAAAAAATACACAAACAGAATACTAAGCATAAATACAAAAGCTGTCTGTCCACCGGTTTTGATTTCTTCACGGGTAATTCCTGTCCATTCGTAACCGTATCCGCGGGGAAGTGATTTTTGAGCAACTTCCTCTACAGCTTTGATAGCGTCTCCTGTACTGTACCCAGGTTTTGGAGTCCCGTTAATGGTAACAGCATTGAATAAGTTGTTTCTTGAAACTGTTTCAGGTCCGAAAGTTCTTTTTAAGGTAACTAAGGTCTTTACAGGAACCATTTCTCCGGATTTATTTTTAACATAAATTCCCTCCATAGAATTTGCATCTGTTCTGTAAGGAATATCTGCCTGAGCCATTACTCTATAATATTTCCCGAATCTGTTGAAATCTGACACGAAGCTACTTCCGTAATAAATTTGCATCGTCTGCATCAGTTCGGTTACGGAAACACCTAACTGATTGGCTTTATCTGTATCAACATCAATCGTGTACTGAGGGTTTCCTGCTGCATAAGTTGTGAATGCAAAAGCAATTTCCGGACGTTTCATCAATTCTCCGATAAACGTCTGGGTCGTTGTTCCCAACTGCTCAAATGAACCATTTGTTTTATCCTGCAGCATAAATTCAAATCCTGAAACGTTACCAAAACCCTGCACGGTAGGGAAGTTGAAGAAAAATGCATTGGCATCTTTTACCTGTGCCACTTTTCCTGTCAGGGCGGCCGCAATCTGATCCGGATCTTTCATTTCGCCACGGTCTGCATAATCTTTCAGTTTAATAAAACCTGCAGCATACGGAGAAGCATTGGAATTACTGATAAAGTTCATTCCATCGGCAACCCAAAGATGATTTTTAGCCTTTTCACCATTGATGATTTTATCAATCTGTTCCGTAGCTCTGTGAGTTCTGTCCAATGAACTTCCCGGAGGAGTATTCACAGCATACAGAACAAATCCCTGATCTTCAGTGGGAATAAATCCTGTAGGCGCTTTATTGATCAGAAAAACACTCGCAGCTGTAATAACTGCTAAGCCTCCGACTGCGACCCACTTATTTTTAATTAAAAATTTAAGGCTGTAGATATACTTTCGGGTCATGTTATTGAAGCTTTTGTTGAAAGCGTTGAAAAACTTTGCACCAAAACCTTTTTTCTGACCGTGTTCTCCATGTTCTCCCTGAGGATCATTTAATAGCAAAGCACATAATGCAGGACTTAATGTCAGGGCATTAACCGCTGAAATCATAATCGCAATCACCAAAGTAAAAGCAAACTGTCTGTAGAAAACACCTGCCGGTCCCTGCATAAAACCAACCGGAATAAACACCGCACACATCACCAGTGTAATGGAAATGATGGCTCCGGAAATTTCACTCATCGAATTTGTAGTCGCCTGTTCGACGGGCATTCCAGTCTGTTCCATCTTTGAATGGACGGCCTCCACGACGACAATTGCATCATCTACCACAATACCGATGGCGAGTACCAGTGCAAATAAGGTCAGCATATTGATGCTGAAACCAAACACCTGGAGGAAGAAAAATGTTCCGATAATAGCTACGGGAACTGCAATAGCAGGAATTAATGTAGATCTGAAATCCTGAAGGAAGATGTACACTACGATGAATACCAGGATAAAAGCAATCACCAATGTCTCAACAACCTGATGAATCGATGCATCCAGAAAGTCTTTCGAATTGTACATGATGATTGGCTTTACTCCTTTCGGAAGGGTAGTAGAGAATTGTTCAACCTGCTTTTCAATTTCAGTTAATATTTCGTTGGCATTGGAACCTGCAGTTTGAAGAATGGCAAAACCTGCGACAGGTTTTCCGTCAACTCTGTTAGCTGCGGTGTATGTATAGGAACCGAATTCTACTCTTGCCACATCCTTTAATCTTAAAAAGGAGCCGTCGCTGTTCGATTTGACAGCAATGTTTTCGTAGTCTTCGTTTTTATTTAATTTACCTTTATACTTTAAAATATATTCATAAGTTTCCTTGCTTCCCTGTCCCAAACGTCCCGGTGCTGCTTCAAGGTTATGGTCTTTAACTGCTGCCAAAACTTCCTGGGGAGAAAGATTATTAGAGGCTAGGCGGTCGGGTTTAAGCCAGATTCTCATTGAATAATCCCTTGTACCGAAGACCTGTGCCTGTGCGACTCCGGGTATACGCTGTATTTGAGGAATGATGTTGATTTTCAGATAATTCTGTAAGAAAAGTTCGTCGTATTGCTTTGGATCATCGCTGGATAGTCCCATAAACATAATCATACTGTTCTGAACTTTCTGAGTTGAAATTCCCGCCTGTACCACTTCCTGAGGAAGCTGGCTCATTGCTTTTGAAACACGGTTCTGAACATTCACCGCAGCATTGTCAGGGTCAGAACCCTGCTTGAAAAATACGCTTAGGGTCATTGAACCGTCATTGCTTGAGTTGGAGGTCATGTACGTCATGTTCTCAACACCGTTCACTGCTTCTTCAATCGGAACTGCTACAGAACGGGCAACAACTTCTGCATTGGCTCCGGGATAAAATGCCGTTACCTGTACACTTGGTGGGGCAATGTCGGGAAACAATGTAATCGGAAGGTTGAAAACCGACATCGCTCCCAACAGCAAAAGTATGATGGAGATGACCGTAGAAAGCACCGGTCGATCTATAAATTGTTTTAACATAAGAAGTTTATTTTTTTAATGTTGTTAACCTTTTGTGAGCCAGCTTTTAAACCCTTAAGTTTATTTTAATTTTAAGAATTTAATCTTTGATTTTTTTTTAAACTTATGTGCTCTTAATTTTCATAATGCTTATCACTTAATGTGACTTATGTGTCAAAAAATTTTGTGACTTTTATGATTAAAATTCAAACGGGTTTTACAAAGGTCTTGCTCTTAAAAGGCTGTCAGAAGAAATTGCTTTGGGATTGATGGTAACTCCGTCTTTCAGTGCACCGATTCCTGTAAATACGATCTTATCTCCTGCGGAAAGTCCTTCAGAAATAAAATAATAGCTGTCTGTCTTTCCTGAAATCTGTATCGGTTTTCCGGTTACTTTTTTATCTTTTCCAACCACGTATACATAAATTTTATCCTGTATTTCGAAAGTTGCTTCCTGAGGAATGACAAGTGTATTGGTAAATAACTGGGGCATCCGTACACGACCGGTATTACCTGTACGCAGTGTTCCATTGGCATTTGGGAAAATAGCACGTACGCTGATTGCTCCTGTGGTTTTGTCAAACTGCCCGTCAACGATACTCATTTTTCCTTTTTCAGGATAAGTTGTGTTATCAGCAATGACTAAATCTACCATAGGCATATTTTTCAGCTTTTCATTAAGTGTTGCTCCGGGATATTTTTTCTGAAAGCCGATAAAATCCAGTTCGCTCAGTGAGAAGTATGCGTAGATTTCACTGATGTCTGATAATAAAGTGAGAGGGCTGGCATCTGTTCTTGAGATCAGACTTCCTTTTTTATGGGGGATTCTGCCTATATAGCCACTGACCGGAGCAGTAATTGTGGTAAAGCCGACATTGATTTTAGCTCCTCCAACGGATGCTTTTGCCTGGGATGCCGCAGCCACCGCCGCAGCATAATTGGCTTTTGCAGTTTTCATCTGTACATCTGAAACGACTTTTGCGGCAACCAAAGGCTGAAGCCTGTCTACCTCTACTTTAGCTTTCTGAATATTGGCGTTGGCGACCTGTAAATTGGCCTGAGCCATATTCATCTGTTCTCCATAAGCTCTTGAATCTATTTTAAATAAAGGCTGTCCGGCTCTTACATAAACCCCTTCTTCCACATAGATTCTGTCTAAATATCCATCAACTTGGGATCTGATTTCCACATTATTCTTACCTTCAAGAGCTGTAGGGAACTCCTGATAGATGGTTGCAGGTGATGTGGTAACAGTGAATACCGGTAATTCCGGAGCGGGTGGTGCAGCATTCGAACCTTCTGCCGCCTTTGTACAATTCTGTAAAAGAATGATACTTGATATAAGTAAGATAATTCTTGCTTTTGTAGTTGTTTTCATTTAAGTTTTATTTTTTAATGAGTGTTATATAATGTTGTTTTAATATTAAATCATGTTATTTTTTCTAACGGTGTTAAGTGTAAAGAAAAAAAATTAACATGATTTGAGTGGAAGATTATTTTGTTGTTTTCATGAGGATAATTTTTGATGTTGATTTTAAATAGAAATGATATTTCAGGTGTTATTTTTCTTAACAGTGTTAATGGTAAGGAAAAAAAATGGCAAGAATCAGTGTTATGAAATTATGTTTCATTTTAAAGTTTTTTAATTTATATAATAGTATGCTAATGTTAATTATTCCGTGTTACTTTTCCTAACAGTGTTAATATTTGGTTCAAAAAAAAATTACAAAGATTTAATAAAGGCCGAAACCGTTTCGTCCAAAGTTGTTTTATTCATCGTTGAAGGAATGTCGTCATTTCTCATCATCATGATAGAGATCAGTCCGTGGACTGCTGAAAACAAAGCGTGAGAAGAGTGGCATGCATTATCCTGATTTGAACCTTTTTTCTTAATAATTTCAAAGGTACAGTCATAAATCATATCCTGAAAAGAGGAAAATTCCTCTTTCATTAAACCTTTTCCGCTGCATTGCATTCCAAGACCAAACATCAACTGGTAATATTCCTTGTTTTTAAAGGCAAATTTCCAGTAAGCTTCGACAATTGCCGTTAACTGTTCTTCCGGAGTATCATGTTTTTTCTGAGCTTTCAGTAAATCAATCTGTAAGCAGTGAAAACCATTTATAGAAATTTCATATAAAATGGCTTCTTTGTTTTCAAAATGATCATAAACAACAGGTGCACTGTATTCAATAGCATCAGCAATTTTACGGATAGAAAGCGATGCCCAGCCGTCAGTTTTAGCCAAAGTAAAAGCAGCCTGCAAAATATTTGCACGGATAGATTCCTTTTCTCTTTGACGACGTTCATGTAAACCCATGATTTTATTTTACTAACAGTGTTAGCAAAACTACAAACATTTGACCATACCAACCAAATAATATTTAAAATTTAACATTCAGATCTTGTGTAAAAGTGAAATGTTCGATTGTTTAAACGCAGTAGCTTATAAATTTCTGAGTAACAAAGCATAATTTATCCGTTCTCCAACACGATCGTCTAAATTAACGCAAGTTTATAAAACCCGAATTGGCTAATCCTAAAACTTGTTTTATCTTTGTGTTTAAAGAAATTATGGATATGAATACTCCCTCAAATATGCTGGCATTAGGCACAAAAGCTCCTTTTTTTGAACTTCCGAATCCTTCAAGAAGTAATGAAGTGCAGTCATTAGATGATTTGAAAGGTGAAAAAGGTACATTGGTGATCTTTATGTGCAACCATTGTCCGTTTGTATTGCACATCATCGATAAGTTGACAGAACTTTACGAAGATTATAATGAAGCAGGAATTGAGTTTATCGCTGTCAACTCAAATAATGTCGAGAAGTATCCTGCTGACTCTCCGGAAAAAATGATTGAATTTCAGATTGAAAGAAATTTTGATTTTCCGTACCTGTATGATGAAAGCCAGGCGATTGCCAAAGCGTATGACGCTGCCTGTACTCCGGATTTCTTTTTCTTTGATGATAAATTAGACCTTATTTACAGAGGCCAGATCGACGATTCAAGACCCGGAAATCATAAAGATGTCACCGGTGAAGACCTTATTATTGCTTTTGAAAACCTGTTAATTGGTGAACCTCAGGAGGAAATTCAGAGACCGAGCATAGGCTGTAATATCAAATGGAAATAAATTTTTATTCAAAATAAATTAAAAACCGTCAGATTTTTCTGACGGTTTTTTAATACGCAGACCGGCTTTCAGTACTTTTTCTTTCCATGTGAAAACCGGATTGGCTTTTAACTAAAACTCGTATTAATCCTGCTTGAGAATTTTATTTCAAAAACGGATTGTACTGTTTTTCAAAACCGATGGTTGTCGCATTTCCATGACCTGAAAAGACCTGGGTTTCTTCATCAAGAATTAAAAGTTTTGTTTTGATTCCCTCAATAAGCTGATCATAGTTTCCTTTATATAAATCTGTTCTGCCTATGCTTCCTTCAAACAGCACATCCCCGGAAATCATGAATTTCTGAGTGTCATTGTGATATACTACACTGCCCGGAGAATGTCCGGGAACATGATAGACTTTAAATTTTTCTCCGTCAAAATCGATTTCGTCTCCTTCATTAATGTATTCAGGGTCAATGTTGATGTGATCAAGCTGAAATCCGAATCTCATTCCGCTGATCTGAAACATATCCAATACTTCCTGATCATCCTGATGCATGGTCACCGGAACTTTGAAAGTATCGGATGCCCACTGTAAACCCAAAACGTGGTCAATGTGGGCGTGGGTCAGAAGAATTCTTTCAATTTGCAATTCATTTTCTCTGATGAAATTTTCAATCGTTTTGGTCTCCTGATCGTTCATATTTCCCGGATCAATCAGCCAGGCATTCTTATTTTCATTAAAAAGGATATATGTGTTTTCACTTGCAAAATTGAAAACAAAGGCTTGTATCTGAAACATATTCTGAATATTTTTTCATCAAAAATACAATATTCCTGATAGATTCGTTATCTTCGTCATAATGAAAACGTTGCAGATATTTTTACTCGGTTTAACTTCTTTAGCTTTCGGACAGAACATTCAGAGTGTTCAGCTTTTTAATCCTCATACCAATGATGAGACGCCTGTTATTACGATGAATCAACAGCTCGTGCTGAGTTTTGATGATCTTACCAATTCAAGTAATATCTACCGGTATACGATCAAACATTATGACAGGAACTGGCAGGATGATAATCTTTTTTTTACGGAGATTGCCAATGGAAGTATGAATGCCCTGCTGGATCAGTTTGAATATTCTTTCAATACATTACAGCCTTACACGCATTATAAACTCAATTTCCCAAATGATAAGATCAGGCCGAAAATATCAGGCAATTTCGAAATCATCGTGTATAAAGATTCTGCGGACAAACCATTATTCACCAAAAGATTTTCTTTAGTGGAAGATCAGGCGAATTTAGCATTGAATATTTCGAGAATTGCAGATGCCAGAAACCCGAATGTGAATCAAAGGGTCGAGGTGCAGGTGACTTCAAAAGGAGGAGATCTGTCGGCAAATGTGAACTCCATGACGCTTAATGTGATGCAGAATAACAATCAGCACATGACGATTACTAATCTTAAGCCAAGTTCTACGCTGGGAAGTCAGATCCTGTTTCAGCAGATGGGTATTGTGTTCCCGGGAAATAATGAATTTTATTATTTCGATAATAAAAATATGAATATGCCGGCAGATATGGTGCGTGCAACAGAACTGAAAGAAGGTATTAACCAGACGTATCTTCATCCTGTCTGGGCTTATCCGTTAAATTATCAGTATCAGCCTGACGTCAACGGTGCCTTTTATTACAGGAGAAATGATCTGGGCTTAGAAAGGAATGCAGATCGGGAAGCAGATTATTCATGGGTGCATTTTTCACTGGACTCTGATCCGATGGATAAAGAACTGTATGTTTTGGGTGGTTTCAATAACTTTAAAGCAGACAAAGAGTCCCAGATGATTTATGATGCTGAAAGTAAAAAATATATTGCAAAAATTTACCTCAAGCAGGGATTCTATAATTACATTCTGGCAACAAAAGAGCAAAACGGTGCTTTGAATTTCGGAGAAATCAACGGGAATTTCTGGCAGACGGAAAATCTGTATCAGGCATTTTTATATTACAAACCTTTCGGAAGAAACTATGACGGTCTGCTTGGTTATGGCGAATTCCGAACGCCAGTAAGATAGTATCCCCGGATTATTTTGAAATGAAAAAACCTTACAAATTTTCCATTTGTAAGGTTGCTGTTTGGGGTGTACAAGACCCCGACAGATAAATCAAACTATATAATAATGTCAAAAAAGTCGTTACTAAGATGTACTAATTTTTAAAAATGGCAGTGATAAAAAGACTGTCGTTATCTTCAAATAAATAATGAATATGGACAGGAAATTTTTCGGTTTTATACACCTGGATTTCTTTGCTTTTTATATCTATATTTTCGTAATTAATCAGAATCGTGTTGATGGATTCTTTTAAATCATCCAGAAAATATTTGTCTTTATTAATCTCTTCCGCATTAAATACCCTCATCAGCATTCTAATGTCATTTTTTGCAATCGATGACAGTAAAACTTTCATTAGGCACAGATTTTCTCCAGTTCAGAGATATTCTCAAAAAAATCAAGTTTCGTCGCAGGATTTTCTGTATGAAACTGAATTCTGTTAAAAACTTCATCCATCTGAAACTGTGGAACATCAGATCTCACAGTTGTATCTAGGTTTTCCACAATTTTAATAAATGCCTCTGCAAGTTCAGGAGTGAAATTTTCAATCTTTCTTTTTAAGATTTCTATACTTGTATCCATGATTTCTAAAAATTTAAGGTAGTGCTTATCTTTTGATAGGGTAAAGGTATGAAAAAATATTAAAAAACAAAGTTAACCCCTATAAAAATGTAAAAATATTTTAAAAAATTTGTTTTGTTTAAATAATGTAGTGTTTTAAAGGGGGGGTAGAGAGAATTAAATAAAAAATGACATTTGATTAATCAAATGTCATTCATATTTTTAGAAGTTGGTTTTAAACAAAATAAAACTCGTTCAGTTTTTCTTCACATAGTGTTTTTACCACATCAATCCATCTGTCTTCATCGTTCAGGCAAGGGATATAATGAAAGTTTTCTCCTCCTCCATGAGTAAACTGATGTTTCCCTTCAACAGAAATTTCTTCCAGAGTTTCCAGGCAGTCAGAAACAAATGCCGGACAGACAATAGCCAGGTTTTTAATTCCTTTTTTGCCGATAGTTTCCAGGGTTTCATCTGTATAAGGTTCCATCCATTTATCTTTACCTAATCTTGACTGGAATGTAACCATTACTTTTTCTTTTGGTAAGCCTAATTTCTTAATGACAGAGTTGGTGACATCAAAACACTGATGACGGTAACAGAACTGATGGCTGGGATTATTTTCACGTGAACAGCAGTCATTCAGATTACAGGTATTTGTAGGATCCGTCTTATAAATGTGTCTCTCCGGAACGCCGTGATATGAAAACTGTAAGGCGTCAAAATTTTCAGGAAGTTTTTCTCTTATGCTCTCTGCAAGACAGTCTATATAAATCTCTCTGTTGTAAAAAGGCTGTATGTAATTGATTTTAATTCCGGGGAATTTCTTTTTCCTGACCTCTTCTGCTTTTTCAATCACAGTTTCGGTTGTACTCATTGCATATTGTGGGTAAAGAGGAAATAAAACAATTTCTGTTACCCCCTGATCAACTAATTTCTGAATTCCGGCTTCGATACTTGGCTGTGCATAACGCATTCCTATCTCTACGGGAACGTCCACCAGTTTCTGAAGTTTTTTCCGAATTCTCTGAGTGATGACAATCAAAGGAGAACCTTCATCGGTCCATACAGTTTTATAAGCTTCAGCTGATTTTGCAGGTCTGGTATTTAAAATGATACCCTGCACCAAAAGCGCACGAAAAAACCATCGGTAATCAATTACCTTTTCATCCATCAGAAATTCATCAAGATATTCTCTTACATCGGGTACGCTGGTTGATCTCGGTGACCCGAGATTGACTAATAATATTCCTTTCATAAATATAAGTAATGGGTAATAAGTAATGGGTAATTTACTTGCTGCTCATTTTTTATCCGTTTACGGCTTCCACATGTTCCACTAAATCCGGAACAAACTGTTTTAAAATATTTTCAATTCCTCCCTTTAAAGTGGCGGTAGAGCTTGGACATCCTGAACATGCTCCCTGTAGAAGCATCTTTGCAGTTTTGTTGGCTTCGTCATATTCAATTAATGAAATTTTTCCACCGTCATTTTCAACTGCAGGTGCAACATATTCATTTAAAATATCAGAAATTTTCTGTTCGTTATCTGTATAATCCCGGTTAATGATATTCTCAACCGGACTTTCGTGTTTCTGAGCAGTGATATTGGATATTTCTCCTCCGTTCTGAAGGTATTCGGCAATCAGGCCGCGCACTGCCATCATTACCTGATGCCATTCCACAGAGTTGTCTCTTGTTACCGCAACGAAATTATCTGAAATGAAAACTTCTTTAGCGAAATCGAAATCTTTAAAAATAGCCTGAGCTAAAGGGACTCCGTCTGAAGTCTCTCTGGATTTCACCTCTACGAAGCCATCCATCAGCATTTTACTCGAAACAAACTTCATCACATTTGGATTCGGTGTCATTTCGGCATAAATCTGAACCAATTCTTTTTTCTTCTGAAGATAGATTCTTGGATTAGCCAGAAGTTCGTCCTCAATTACGTTTTTCAGATTTTCCGAAATGTGCTCCCATTCCACAGTGTCCTGTTTTGCAACTGCAATAAAGTTGGCAGTGACAAAAATCCTGTCAACAAAAGGATAGTTGAAAAGTTCCTGTGCTAAAGGGATTTCTGATATATCTGAATTTCTGTCCAACTCTAAAGACCCTGGAATCAGATTGTAATCAGCTACAAACTTCATCACTTTTGGGTTTTCTGTCGGCTCTATAAGAATAGTATGCATTTTTTCTATAAATTTGAGATACAAAAATACGGATTTAGAACTTAGAAGCTGGAAATTGGCAGTTAGATTTTTGCTATCACTGCCATTTACAATTTGTGATTTCAATTTACTGTTTCAATTGAACTCGTTATAAATTTTTCAAAATAAAAATAAATGGCACTTATAAAAGAACTTTTAGGGAAAACACCGGAAATCGGAGAAAATACATTTTTAGCCGAAACAGCCACTGTAATCGGTAACGTAGTAATGGGCAAAGACTGCAGTATCTGGTACAATGCTGTGATCAGAGGTGATGTGAATTATATCAAAATGGGAGATAAAGTCAATGTACAGGACAATGCCATGTTACACTGCACCTATGAAAAATTCCCTTTGGAAATAGGAAATAATGTTTCGATCGGTCATAATGCCATCGTCCATGGCTGCAGAATTAAAGATAATGTCCTGATCGGTATGGGTTCTATTGTAATGGATGACTGTTTAGTTGAAGAGAATTCCATCGTTGGTGCGGGGTCGGTAGTAACGCAGGGAACTCACATCAAATCAGGCGAAGTCTGGGGCGGAGTTCCTGCAAGAAAAATAAAAGATATTTCTTCTGCCTTACTGGAAGGAGAAGTAAATAGAATAGCTGATAATTACGTAAAATATTCTTCGTGGTATAAAGAGTAGATGCAGATGGTTTTTTGGGATGGAGCAATAATTTTTGCTGTTTCCTGTGAAATCTGAATTTTATTTTAAAATGCTGATTGGTAGAATTTTGAATTTTATAAAGTAAATACAACGAGCCGGTTTTTGGATAGAAACGGGCATGTCGTCTCTGGCGCAGGAAGTCTGTTTTTGATAGAGAAATAATCCTTTGAATTTAGCGAGAACCTACTGTTGAATCGGGCAAAAAAACAAAAGCTCTGAACGAAATTTAGTTTAGAGCTTTATTTTATCTTAAAAAACTTATAAAATCAAGGATAGATCAAAACGGCTTTTTCACCCTGACATTTTACGCCCGTAGGTTCGGCAGGCATCATGCAGTCTGAGGTGATACTGTATTTCTTGTTAAATTCAGACATTTTTATTTCATATTCTTTAATTTTTGGAAGGATAATATCCTCATTTTTCTTAGGATAAGCAATGTAGGAAACCGGTCCGCCACAGGCTTTTGTACCTAATGGAGAAAAAGACCATTCCGCAGCATCTGTACATTTTTCTTTAGAAATCATTGATTCTATTGAAGCTTTCAGTTTATCAAGCTGAGCCTCATCATACTTTTGAGAGCTTTCATCTGCAGGTCTTTCTGAAATATCTTTAGGCATTTCGGAAGGGTCATTGCTTTGTGCTGATTTACAGGAAAACATTGTGAGACTTACACATAGAGCAATTGCCGGAATTCTTATCAACCAATTTTGCATAATTAATTTTTTTAGAGGTCATCAAATTCCATTCCTTATTTTCATTTTTTGTAATTTTGCAGCGATGAATAATCATTTTTTTGACTTAATAGAACATACCAACCGAAGTGTTTTTCTTACCGGAAAAGCAGGAACGGGAAAGACAACATTCCTCAACGAATTTGTAAAAAAAACCAGAAAAAAGCACATTGTCGTAGCTCCAACAGGGATTGCGGCTATTAATGCAGGTGGCGTAACCATCCATTCTATGTTTGGTCTGCCCCTGCGTACCTTTTTGCCGACCACCGACAGAATTGATGGAAGTCTGGGAAATAATATTGCAGATCTGATGTCTCATTTTAAATACAGAAAAGATAAACTCAAGCTTTTGCGGGAAGTTGAAGTTCTGATTATTGATGAGGTTTCGATGTTGCGGGCTGATGTTCTGGATATGATGGATTTTTCTCTCCGGTTCATACGAAGAAATAATCAGCGGTTTGGAGGTGTACAGATGCTGTTTATCGGAGATCTGTATCAGCTTCCGCCAGTGGTTAGGGATGAGCATATTTTAAAAATGTTTTATCAGTCACCTTTCTTTTTTGACAGTCTTGCGATCAAAGATATTCCTCTGCTGACAATTGAACTGACTAAGGTATACCGTCAGACGGACGAAGATTTTCTTGAAATCTTAAATGCTGTTCGTGACGGGGATGTTGCAAATATTGATTTTGACCATCTGAATGAAAGATTCAATCCTGATTTTAATTATGGTGAAGAATCTTATATCTATCTATGTTCGCACAATAAGCTGGCTGATGACATTAATCAGCAGAAACTGGCTGAAATCAAAGTTGATCCTTCCACTTTTGAAGCGAAACTGTTTGGCGAGTTCAAGGAAAATCAGTTTCCGAATGAGCAGTTTTTAGAATTGAAGATTGGTGCTCAGGTAATGTTTATCAGAAATGATATTTCCGGAGAGAAAAAATATTTCAACGGAAAACTGGGAGAAATCTCAGCTTTGGATGAAAAAGAGATCAAAGTAATTCTTGACGGAAGCGAAAGGGAAATTACGGTGAAAAGAGAAGTCTGGGAACAGAAAAAATATTCCTTAGACGGAGAAAAAAATATTAAGGAGGAAGTACTGGGAAGTTTCGAGCAGTTTCCAATTAAACTCGCATGGGCAGTGACGATACATAAGAGTCAGGGATTAACTTTCGATAAGGTCATTATTGATGCAGGGAAAAGTTTTACTGCAGGGCAGGTCTATGTGGCTTTGTCCCGTTGCCGGACTCTGGAGGGTATAGTTTTAAAATCTAAAATAACCCCGGAAGTTATTTTTAAAGACAACAGGATTCTGCAGTTCCAGGGTGATACTTTCGCAAATGATCATGTGGAAGATATCATCAATAAAGAAAAGTATGACTACAGCATCCGAAAAGTGCTGCGCTCGGTCGATTCCCAATGGCTTTTAAAGGAAGTTGAGCTTTGGAATAATCTCTCGATGACCACAAAAAGCATTGATCAGGCAAAATCTAAACAGCTGTATCTTCAACTGAAGCGTGATGTTGTAAATCTGGGTAAGATTTTCGAAAAACTGGAAAGGATTATTTTTCAAAAGGTAAATAATTTCATCAGTAAAACTGAGGAATGGAGCGAGATTGAAAATAAAACCAAAGGTGCGGTCAATTTCTTTTTTAATGAAGTGAAAGATAAAATTTTCAGTCCTCTGAAAGAATTTTATTCTGAAATCAAAGGAGTGAAGGGGCTGAAAAATTATAACGAAGAACTCAGAAGCTGGCTTGAAGATATTGAAGAATATCTCAATGGGTTAAAAACGGCTCATCTTTTGGAGACGAAACTTTTAGATGAAAAAAACGATAAGGAAGTCAGCATGAAAATTGCGAAAGTGCCTTCTCAGGTTTTGACTTTCCAGTTGTTTGAGCAGGGGAAAACAATCTCAGAAATCGCTTTGGAAAGAGGACTGGTTAAAGAAACAGTTTTGGGCCATCTGGCAAGATTTGCAGAGCAGGGTTTACTGGATATATCGAGAGTGATCACTTCTGACAAAATTAAAGCGTTTGAAAAGGCATTTAAAACTGACCCGAAGGATACGTTAAACGAGTGGAAAACGGCATTGCCCAATGATTTTGATTTTAATGAAATCCGGATTTTGATCAATCATTTTAATTTTTTGAAAGAGAAAGATAAGTAGTATTTATTATTAGACAAAACACTTATTTTTTGAAGATCCGATATCAATCATACTACATAATTTGATACTAAATGCACGAATTTTTTTTACGAATAAATGTTTTAATGTTACATTAAGCTATTGACTTTGTCGAAATGATATTGATAGATTAAATGTAGATAATCTTTGATTTTACTTATGAAGTTAAGGAATTTTAGTTATGACAAACGGATAATCAAGCTTATTTTTTTGTTGTATGATTGATGTGGTAACCTACAATTTTAATGATCTCATCTTCTTTAAGCATTGAGAATGTTTCTTGAGTTTTACCAGATTCTCTCACCACATCATAGATAAGCAGATATTGACTTTTATTATTCGAACCCTTGATAACCAAAGTTTCCCAGTGTTTTAAATTATATTCTTTGATGACGCCGCTTTCTTGCTGTGCGTACATAATCAATTCATCTAATTTATCCCTGCTTGTGATCTCAGAAAATTTATCACTGAACAAATAATAAATTTTATCCTGATTTGAGCCATATAATAATTCCCAATAGAATTTTTGGGTAATTTTTTTTGCATCATCTTTATCTGATTCTCTGTTTGAAAATGTCTGATTAAACGAGCAGCTTGCTAATATTAATACAGATAGTAGAAGTTGAAAATTTTTCATTTAATATTTTAAAATTTAGCTTGAAAGCATTATTGTAAATAATTTGATCAACAGTTTTAATTTTTTAAATATAAATGACGGAAGTCGATTTTACTGTTTACAATTTATATCTGAATTGTTCAGCAATAACAAATTGGTCATTGATCATCAATAATTGATTTTCTGTAAACTTAATTTCTCCAAAGTAACTGATTTTTACCTTATGATCACGGCAGGCTGTTTCTATTTTTTCAATAATCGAAAATGGTGCTTTCAAAAGCAGACCTGATCCTTTTTGAATGTTTTTTAAAAAAATCTGATAATTGGTTCCAGTATCAGATTCAATATAATCTTTCCAGTTTCTAAAACCCTGAGTGACTTCATTGATCGCTTTTTTTAGATCTTCGATAAACATTTCATGATTTTCCGGTTTAGAGTTTATGAAAACTTCATGATTGCTTTCATTATAGTTTGTTAATAAAGGATGATGTTCGTAGAAATTCAGTTTTCCTGTCTTTTTCTGATTTAGAAAAGCTTCCTTTTTATTTCTAAAATCAAAGTGCAGCAGTTTATTTTTGATTTTTAAAACGATGAATGTACTCTGGAAGTTTTCAATTGTTGCGATTTGATTTTGAAAATCTTTAAGTGTAGCCATACTTCAATCTGCATTTTGCGATAAGGATCTCATCATCCTGAAATTTATAAATCAGTCTGTGTTCTTCGTCAATTCTTCGTGACCAAAACCTCTAATATTTATGTTTCAATAGTTCAGGTTTTCCGATTTTTTCGAAAGGATTTTTTGAAATATCTTTCAGTAAATTAAATCATTTATTCTTTTAAGTTTCTACTTTATCAAAGTAAGATATTATATCTTTTTTAAAATCTGAAGCAGCTGTCCTTAGTGTACAGCATTATTTATACAAATATATGTACAAAATCTGATATTCACATTACTTCTAAATTTCATGTATTTTAGACTTCTCTAAATATTTTAATAATAGATTTTCGTATGCAATAACTATTACCCCTATCAATTACAAAAAGTAACTAATGCAGTTTAATAGCTTTAAATTTGTATTTCATTTTTGTAAAAGAAAAATGTTTTAAATATGAAAAACTTTGAAATATCTGTTTTAGACCTCGCTCCCGTAAAGCAAGGGAAGAGCATTAATAATACTTTTCAGGACAGTCTGTCTTTGGCAAACTTTGCTGAAAATTTAAATTATAAAAGATTCTGGCTCGCCGAACATCACAATATGGAAAGCATTGCCAGTTCTGCAACTTCAGTGCTTATTGGCTACATTGCTAATGGGACAAAAAAAATCAGAGTCGGCTCAGGAGGGATTATGCTTCCCAATCACAGTTCACTGGTCATTGCCGAACAGTTCGGAACCCTGGAATCACTTTTTCCTGGAAGAATAGATCTGGGTCTGGGAAGAGCTCCGGGAACGGATGGTCTGACTGCAAAAGCTTTGGGAAGAAATCCTGCAATCATCAATGAGCAGTTTCCGAGACAGATTCTTGAGCTTCAGAGGTATTTTTCAAAAGAGAATTCTGATGCGCAGGTTCGTGCAATTCCCGGTGAGGGTCTGGATATTCCGATGTATATTTTAGGTTCGAGTACCGACAGTGCCTGGTTAGCGGCCGAACTTGGACTTCCTTACGCTTTTGCCGGACACTTTGCTCCGGAGCAGATGGAAATGGCTTTTAAAATTTACAGGGAACATTTTGAGCCTTCACTCTATTTGGATCAACCTTATTTGATTGCCTGCGTAAATGGAGTGGCTGCAGAAACTTCTGAAGAAGCACACCTGCTTTCCACGACTTTGTTTCAGGCATTTATCAACATCATCAGAAATGACAGAAAACCTTTTCCGGCACCGGTCGAAGATATGGATGCCATTTGGTCAGCCATGGAAAAATCGATGGTTTTACAAAAATTGAAATTTAGTTTTATTGGAAATCAGGATGAAATTGCAGAACAGATTAAAAACTTTCAGGAAAAATATCAGGTGGATGAACTGATGATTAATTCTCATATTTACGACCACCAAAAACGTTTGGAGTCGTACGAAATTATCAGAAAAGCTACAGATTCTTTGATGAATCAGCACATTAGTCACAGAGATTTTTTTTCAGCTTTGAAAATATTTTAGAGCACATTAGAAAAAGCTCAAAAATTTTTGAGAGGTGTGTTTATAGTTGGTCTGTGAGAATTAAAAAATGTAATGATTTCCCTTCAAAATTAGATTAGTAAGTGTATTGAGCATTAATGAAAATCTTTAACTTTCAAATCTTTTGTGTTCTAAAATATTTTCAATATGTATAACTAAAACTAATGTGACTTATGTGTCAAAAAATATTTTGTGATTAATTTCCAGCATATTGATAAAAATGGAGTTGAACAAGAAACTTATAAGTTCTAAAATGTTTTCAATAGGTATAACTGAAACTAATATGACTTATGTGTCAAAAAATATTTTGTGATTAATTTCCAACGTTAAAACAAACCGTTCATATTAATTGTTGATGCTTATTTTTATGAGTATCTTTGCGAAAATTAAAGTAAAATGTCTGATTTTAAATTAAATACTATTCCAGAGGCTATCGAAGACCTTAAAAATGGTAAAATAATTATAGTAGTAGATGACGAAGACAGGGAAAATGAAGGAGATTTTCTTTGCGCTGCCGAATTAACGACTCCTGAACTCATCAATTTTATGGCATTCCACGGAAGGGGACTGATTTGTATGCCGCTTCCTGAAAAGAGATGTGATGAGCTCGGTTTAGATATTATGGTAAGCAGAAGCAGTGATCCTAAGGAGACTGCATTTACGGTTTCGGTTGACCTTTTAGGGGATGGGACTTCTACAGGAATTTCTGCAGGAGACAGAGCTAAAACTATATTAGCATTAATGGATGAAAAGTCTAAGCCTACAGATTTTATGCGTCCCGGCCATATTTTTCCGCTTCGTGCAAAAAAAGGAGGTGTTTTAAAAAGAGCAGGACACACGGAAGCAGCCATTGACCTTACGTGTCTTGCAGGTCTGAAGGAAGGGGGAGTGATCTGTGAGATCATGAATGAAGATGGAAGCATGTCCCGTCTGCCGGAGTTGTATGCCTTTGCACAGAAACATGATATGAAAATCGTTTCGATCGAAGATCTGATTCACTATCAGCTTAAGAAAGGAAACCTTATCGATAGAATCGAGGAAAGAGATGTAAAAACGGCTTTTGGTGATTTTCATTTCCTGGCTTTCAGAGAAACGTCGAATGATCAGATTCACTTTGCATTGACCAAAGGATCATGGACCGTTGACGAGCCCGTCCTTGTGAGAGTACAGTCTTCAGATTCTTATTTTGATGTTTTAACCCGCTTGAATAATGGTGAAAAACCTCAGTTGGAAAAAGTGACAGGGATGATCAATGAAGCAGGAAAAGGAGCCATTATTTTTATTAACAATGTATCCAATTCTGAAAATACACTGAGAAAGCTTCAACAGTTCTTAAATCATCAGGACGGTCAGCAGAAACATCCTACTGCAGCATTTAATTACAGGGATTACGGAATAGGAACTCAGATTTTAAAGAATCTGGGAATTAATAAGTTTAAAGTAATCACTCAGAATCCTGATGTGAAACCTCAGGTTGGAGGATATGACGTTGAGGTGACTGAAATGGTTCAGCTTTAGAAGTGAACAGTATAAAATCAATTTTGTAATACAGACGAATTTTTCTGTTATAAAATTGACTTCGATTGAATAAAAAAATGGCTTGAGTACATCAAGCCATTTTTATTTCTTCAAAATTTCTGAATCCGTTCAGGAAATCTTTTACAATCATCCTTTTCTTTCCTTCTAACTGCAATTCAAGGGGAAAGTAAATTCCATCCTTGGTATAGATTTTAAATTCATTTTTAGAAATATCTGATGTTCCGGAATTTCTACTGTGCTCCAGAATTTCAAATGTACCGCCATAGATTTTAAGCCCTTTTTCTTCTTCTCCAATTTTTAACGTGGTAAATGCAGCCGGATAGGGTGACATTCCCAGGATAAACTGATGAACTTCTTTTGAGTTTTTACTGAAGTCAATTCTCGTGTCTTCCTTAAATATTTTAAATGCATTTTTTGGCTGTTCTACCTGCGGTTGGGGTTTTTCTGTTATTGAATTTTCAGATAAGCCGTCAAGTGTCTTTACGATTAATTTTGCACCCATCTCCATGAGTCTGTCGTGAAGGCTTCCTGCGTTTTCATTAGGCAAAATTTCAATTTCTTCCTGAAGAAGGATATTCCCTTCGTCAATTTTTTCATTGATAAAAAATGTTGTAGCACCGGTTTTTTCTTCACCGTTTATTACGGCGTAATTGATGGGGGCAGCTCCCCGGTAATCAGGAAGTAACGATGCATGAAGATTAAAAGTACCAAGCTGAGGCATTTCAAACAGGACTTTCGGCATCATTCTGAAAGCGACGACTACATAAACATCAGCATTTAATTTTTTTACTTCTTCTAAAAATTCAGGATCTTTTAATTTCTCAGGTTGTAGGATTGGTAAATTATTTTCTGCAGCATATATTTTCACTGCCGACTGACTGATTTTCTGTCCGCGTCCGCTGGCTTTGTCAGCAACGGTCACTACACCTGCAATTTTGTGGTGTGACTGATGAATGGCTGCCAGAGCTGTTTTCGCAAACTCGGGCGTACCAAAAAAAATGACTTTCAATGATTTCATACTGCAAAGATAATTTTCTTTGATTTTATTTAAAAATGAAATGGAAGTAAAATGAGATTTTTAATTTTGCTCATCACTCATCACTCATCACTCATCACTCATCACTCATCACTCATCACTCATCACTCATCACTCATCAATTATTACTTATTACCCATTACCCATTACCCATTACTCATGCCAACGCGTAAGTTCTGAAGTTCAGCATTTTTATCTTTCCTGAATCTAAAAGAAAAATCAGGTTTTCAAGAATATTTTCTTTTGCATGAAAATTCAGCTGGATAGACAGCTCTTCAATGGTTGCAGGTTTTTTGGCTAGTAATCTGATAATTTCTGAAGATATGTTATTTCCAAACATAGACTGTTTATTTTTTTCACAGACTGTACACTGTCCACAGTTTTTTGAATTTTTTTCGCCAAAATAAGCAAGAATCAGTTTCATTTTACAGTAGGTTGAATCTTCAATGTAAAACTTCATTTCTTCCCATTTCTGAATTTTATTTTTTTGGATTTGCTCAAAAAGCTTCCAGTATATGCTTTTTATTGATCTTTCGTCTCTCGGTTTAAGGAATTTAACACTTGCCAGGGTTCCGTCAATGTATTCGAGATAATTTTTCTGCTGTAATTCTTTTAAGCGTTCTTTGATCAGGTGGATACTGACTCCTATTTTGTCGCTGACTTTCTGTTCGCTGAACATCACCTTGTGTGTGGTTACTCCGGAAACCGAGCGCAGAAGGAGCTCTATGAAGTATGCGTCTTTCTGTGGGAGCTGATCAAGTTCGTCCGCTTTCACGGAAAGCTCCAGCGATGACAGACTTTTGTTGCTGTTATAATAGATGATTTCCTGAGTATGAAGAAAATTCAGGACATTTTTAATTTTTGCATTGGAAAGTCTGGTGAAATTCTGAATTCCGGAAATATTCAATTGAAAAACTTTCTCTGGAAGTTCAAATTCGGCCACCTGAAATTTAGAATAGAGATAAGAAATTATTTTCAGGAACTCATCTTTATTGGGAATCTGATTTCTTAGAATCTGGTCAAAGTTTAAAATTTCCTGCCGGTTCCAAAGCATAAACGCAAAACTTTTTTTTCCGTCTCTACCTGCTCTACCGATTTCCTGATAATAATTCTCAATGGACTGGGAAGGGGAGAAGTGGATGACAAAGCGTACATTGTCTTTGTCAATTCCCATTCCGAATGCATTGGTAGAAATCAGTACATTTTTATCGCTGTTATTCCAGAAATTCTGTCTTTCATTTTTTTCTTTTGTCGTCAGACCTGCATGGAAATAATCTACCGTAGTGATTTTATTTCTGTGAAGAAACTCTGTGAGCAGTTCAGCTTCTTTCCTTGTTCTTACATAAATGATCCCGGATTCCTGAGCATATTTTAAAATATTAAAAATACGTTGGTATTTATCAGAAATTTCTTCACAGAAAATTTTAATATTTTCCCGTTTAAAACTTTTCTGAAAAATATTTGGTTTTTTTAATTCAAGCTTATTTTTTATTTCTTCCAGAACTTTAGGAGTTGCGGTAGCTGTCAATGCCAGGCAGCTGATCTCAGGGTTGTTTTTTCTGAAATCTTTAATGTTCTGGTAGCTGGGCCTGAAATCCTGCCCCCACTCTGAAATACAGTGAGCTTCATCAACGGCAATAAATGACATCTGTATTTCCTCCATTTGCTGAATAAAATGAAAGTTAGTGAGTCGTTCCGGTGAAACATATAAAAGTTTTGTTAAACCGTCTTTACAACGGTTATAGATGACCTCTGCATCAAAGTCATCGAGTTCCGAAGACAGGTATTCAGCTTCGATTCCTCTGAATTTTAATTGATTGACCTGATCCTTCATCAAAGCCAGTAATGGCGAAATAACAAGACATACGCCTTCCCTTAATAAAGCAGGAAGCTGGTAGCACAGGGATTTTCCGGCACCTGTAGGCAAAAGCACAAGCGTGTCGTTTCCTGCGATGACCGAATCAATGATATCACCCTGGGAATCTCTAAAAGTATCATATCCCCAAAAATGTTTTAGGGTTTTATTTTTCAGTTCCTGAAAGTCATGAGAAGAAATCATCCTGTAAAAATATAGAAAGTAATTTAACAAAAAAAGTCACGCATTGCGTGACTTTAAAAAATAGGTAATAAGTTTATTATTTAGCTTCGAAATAAACTCTTCTGTTTGCTCTGTTTTTCCACTCCGGACATTTAGTAGCCGGATCACACTCTGGGTATTTAAGGTCTTTTTCACCTCTACCTACCGCATTGATTTTAGAAGAATCTACACCATTTTTGATCAGATAATTTTTAACACTGTTCGCTCTTCTTTCAGATAATTTCTGGTTATAAGCATCAGAAGCTCTTGTGTCAGTTGCTCCGATCACCGTATATGAACCATTTGAAGAATTGATATAGCTTACCGCATTATTAAGGATTGGAGTGTTTGAAGGTAAGATTCTGTCAGAATTCAAATCAAATTCAATTCCCTCCATATTGGTTACTTCTTCTTTTACAGGTCCCGTTGGTCCTACAGGGGTAACCGGACAACCGTCATTTTCAACAGGTCCCGGTACAGTAACACATTTATCGTAAAGGTCGATAACTCCATCTAAATCTGCATCTAAAGCAACACCTGCTCCGTCAACTCTTGCACCTGCAGGAGTATCAAGCTGTCTGTCCCAGTCATCACAAACTCCGTCATTATCTGCATCTCCTTTTTTGCAAACTTCAATATCCTGGTTTTTATCTGCCAGAACATCTAATTTATAATAAATCTCCTGTAATGGATCATGCCACATTAAGTGCGATTCGTGTTTTCCTAATTTTAATGATAATCCTACAGTAGCATTAAAGAAGTTGTCAGAGATCTGATCTTCTCTTTTGTTGATATCACTATATTGTGCTCCACCACCGTCGAATTCATCATCACCCGTGTAAACATACATTACTCTTGTTTCAAGATCCAGTCTTCTGTTTACTTTAAACTTAAGTCCGGCTCCTGCCTGACCGAAGAATGAACCAAGTTTAAAAGGTTTGATCTCTGTGACTAATCTCTGACCGGAAAGATCTTTCTGAAAAGCTCTGTATGCTATGGTACCGATACCTGCATAACCGTGTAGAGCCCATCTGTAAGTTGACTTGTTGTCAACTCTTCTCAAAAGATTTGAAAAATTAAGATCACCCAAAATTGAGATTGCATCATACTGAGTTCTTGCACCTACCTGCTGATAAGGTAAACCTGCAGGAGCTGCATCTTTTGTATTAAACCATCCCTGTCTTGTTTCTCCTCTGTCGTATTGTAAATTAAGACCAAAAGCATGAGTAATCGCTTTGTCAATACTTACATATGCTGAGTAACCGAAAAGATTCTTTCCGTTACCGTTTTTTATAGATGTTAAATCTGCAGACTGAAGCAGTGGTACTCCTGCACCAAATGAGATAGCCCAATCATTGAATCTTTTAGATTTCTGTGTAAATGGGGATACATTAGCAGACCCTGAAGAAAATGTATTAGGATATTCATCGTTTGAAACTACCGCTGTTGAATCTTGTGCGAAAGCAGCAGTAGGAACTGCTAATGCTAATGCAACAATTGCTAAACTTAATTTCATAGTGTATTTTATTTAGTTAATTAAATGATTAGTTATTATTTGTCCAAATTGATTATTTTGGACAGCCATTATTATCTGCAGGTCCCGGAACTGTTACACATTTGTCATACAGGTCAATAACACCATCAAGATCTAAGTCTAATGCTACACCTGAACCATCAACTCTTGCTCCCGCAGGTGTGTTTAATTCTCTGTCCCAGTCATCGCAAACTCCATCATTATCGTTATCACCTTTTTCACAAACAACAAGTTCTGTAGGAGTGTTTTCCAGTGCGTATGTTCTTGCATAAACTTCCTGTAAAGGATCATGCCATGCTAAATGAGTCGGATGTTTGCCTAATTTGAATGACAATCCTAAATTAAACGTCATCATCGCATCTGAATACGAATCATTAATCAGGTTATAATTAATTCTGTCTCCAGCAGGAGTATCCAGAGATCTTCCTTCACCGCCACCATCAAATTCTTCATCAAAGCTGTTAATATACATTACTCTTGCTTCAACATCAATGAGTTTGGAAACGTTATATTTTAAACCGACTCCAGCCTGCATGAAAAATGATTCGATAGCCAGTTTCTGATCGTTCATGATTGGAATTCTCGGAGGATTAGTACTCCATCTTGAAGCATCACTGTCGATCAGTTCAGTTTTGAAACCCAGTATTCCCGCCCCTAAATATCCATGTAATGCCCATCTGTATGGTGAATGATTATCAACTCTCCTTACTAAATTAGATAAGTTGATATCTCCAATAATGGATATTTGATTAAATTCTGTCCATGCTGTCGCAACTCCAGCTGCAGGATTATTAGGTAATTTAGCTTGTTGATTTGTTTTTCCTAAAGAGTATTGAAGGCTGAGGCCAAATGTGTGTGTAATTTGCTTGTCAATACTTGCATAAGCATTCCATCCCCAATTGATTTTGTCCCCGTAAAAAGAAGTTACGTCCGCAAATGTCATAAATGCAGGACCTCCACCGATCGACACTGACCAATCGTTGAACTTTCTTGCCTTATTGTCAAATTTTTGAATATTTGCAGAACCGGAAGAAAAAGTATTGGGATACTGATCTGAAGTATTAACCGCAATACTGTCTTGAGCATATGAAGCAACAGGCAATATGGCCAATAATAGTAAACCTAATTTCATACAATATGTTTTATGTTTTGATTAAATAAAATCTTTTAATAATATTCTAGAAAATTCCCTTTCGAAAAGATGTTTTTTATGAGGGATTTCTAACTTTTCTGAAGTGAATTTTAACTCATTGTATTTAATGATGTCAATATCAATAATTCTATCTGTATAGCCTCCTGATATTTTAGAATCATTAACTCTTCCCATTTCAATTTCAATTTTCTTTATGTAATTAAGTAACCGAATTGGTGATAAATGAGTGAATATTATTGATGCAATATTACAAAAATTATTGGAACTTACAAATTCTACAGCATCAGATGTTAAATATTTACTAATTTTTAATATAGTGCCCACTTCCTGCAGCCTGTTCAAAGCAGTATCTAAATTATTTTTTTTGTCTCCGATGTTACTTCCCAGTAACAAAACTACTGTATGTTGCGACATATTGAAAAATGATTATTTTATGAAGAGTTTCTTTAAAAATGTATTGGCAAATATAGTAGCAATTGGAATACTGTGTGTGTTGTTTTTCTTCTTTTTTATCATCATGATTGCGTTTGGATCGATGAGTAATGAAAAATCTGTAGATGTGAAAAAGAATTCTGTTTTGACTATCAATCTTAAAACAGATATTATAGACAGTCCTACGGAAGAGCAGCAGACGATATTTAATGTTAACAAAAAAAATACAAGTGTCCTTATATATGATGTTATTAATGCAGTAAGAAAAGCCAAAGATGATGATAAGATAAAGGGGATCAGTATTGAGGTTGATAATATCAATGCAGGGATTACGCAGATTGATGATTTAAGAGCAGCAATTCAGGATTTTAAAAAAAGCGGAAAATTTGTTTATGCTTATGGTAATACCGTATCACAGTCTTCTTATTATTTAGGGTCTGTTGCTGATCAGTATTATCTGAATCCTTCGGGAGGAATCGAATTAAAAGGTCTCTCTACGGAAGTTACTTTTTTTAAGGACTTTGCGGAAAAATACGGAATCGGTATAGAAGTGATCCGCCACGGGAAATTTAAATCTGCAGTCGAACCGTTTCTGAGAAATGATATTTCCCCGGAAAACAAAGAGCAGCTCAGCACTCTGCTGAATGATATTTGGAACAATACAGCTTCTAAGATAGCAGTGTCACGAAAAATGGATGTCAGCCAGTTCACTACAGTGGTTGACAGTCTTTATGGGATGATTCCTGATTTAAGTCTTCAGTATAAGTTAGCGGACAAGCTGATTCAGAAGTCCGAATATGATCAGATAATCAGAACAAAACTGAAACTTAAGGAAGATGATAAACTGAATAAAATTTCTCTGACCAATTATATTGATTCTTTTTCAGATACAGATAAGTCAGGAGAAAAGATTGCGGTATTGTATGCGTCAGGTTCTATTAATAACGGAGACGAGTACAGTGATATCAATTCTGAAAAGTATATCAAATATATCAAAGAACTTCAGAATGATAAAAAAGTAAAAGCTGTTGTACTGCGAATTAATTCGCCAGGGGGAAGTGCGAATGCTTCGGATGAAATTCTATTTGAACTCCAACAGCTTAAAAAGAAGAAGCCGCTGGTTGTATCTTTCGGTGATTATGCAGCTTCCGGTGGTTATTATATAGCCATGGCAGCAGATAAAATTTATTCTGAACCCAACACGCTTACAGGATCAATAGGGGTTTTCGGGGTAATGCCTTATTTTAAAGAATTAGCCAATAGAAACGGAGTGCGCTCAGATATTGTCGCAACAAACGCCAATTCAGCGTATTATTCTTCATTAAACGGATTAACACCTTATGGGGTGAATGTAATGACAAGGAGTGTGGAAGGTACTTACAAGAGATTTGTACATTTCGTAACTCAAAACAGGAAAAAAACTTTTGAAGATATTGATGCTGTCGGGGGTGGAAGAGTATGGAGTGGTTCCCGTGCAAAGGAGATTGGCCTCGTAGATGAATTGGGAAGTCTGGAAGATGCGGTTAAATTTGCAGCACAGAAGGCAAATTTAAAGACATATCATGTTTCTTCATTTCCAAGGAAAATGACTGCATTTGAGCAGATCTTTTCTGATTTGAATGAAGATGATATTTCTGCCAGAGTGATTAAGAATAAAATTGGTAAAGCAAACTATGAAATTTTAGAGCAGATTACCAATGAAAAACTGAAGTCTGAGGTTAAAATGGAAATGCCTTATCAGATTAAAATCAACTAATTGTATTGTTCATAAAAAATCCGGATTTGAAATTTTCAAATCCGGATTTTTATTTTTTAAGTGTTTGTTATTTCTTGGTTACCATCCTGTAGATTGCAAGTAAAAGAACAGATCCACCAATTGCTACTAAGAAACTCGAAAAGTTAAATCCTGTTACATCAACTCCGAATATCATTGATCCAATCCATCCACCGAGCATACTACCTAAGATACCGATGATGATTGTTACGATCCAGCCTCCAGGATCGTTTCCCGGATGTAATGCTTTAGCGATTGCGCCTGCGATAAGACCGAAAATGATCCATGTCAAAATTCCCATAGTTTAAATTTTTTAATGTTAATGAATTTGGTTTATTCTTAAGAAATAAAGATTACTTATCTCTTCTTAAAGAATGAGTCTACAAACTCCGTACCATTAAATAATTGAAGGTCCTGCATCTTCTCTCCAACACCGATGTATTTAACCGGAATCTGGAACTGATCCGAGATTCCGATGACCACACCGCCTTTTGCGGTTCCGTCCAGTTTAGTGACTGCTAAAGCATTTACTTCAGTGGCTGCAGTAAACTGTTTTGCCTGTTCGAATGCATTCTGGCCAGTTGAACCGTCAAGAACCAATAAGATTTCATGGGGGGCATCAGGAATAACTTTCTGCATCACTCTTTTGATTTTAGAAAGCTCATTCATCAGATTAATTTTGTTGTGAAGTCTTCCGGCAGTATCGATGATAACTACATCAGCATTTTGGGCAACAGCACTTTGTACAGTATCAAATGCTACAGATGCGGGATCCGATCCCATTTCCTGTTTTACAATGGTTACTCCGGCTCTTTCACTCCAAATAGTCAGTTGATCTACCGCAGCTGCACGGAAGGTATCTCCTGCGCCCAGTACTACTTTTTTTCCTTCATTTTTAAACTGATGAGCCAGTTTTCCTATAGTGGTGGTTTTTCCTACACCATTAACGCCTACAACCATTATGACGTATGGTTTTTTGGACGTATCTATATTTCCTGTATTGGCCTGTGGGTTCTCAAGCAGTAAACCGGAGATTTCCTCTCTTAGAATTCTGTCAAGTTCGTTTACGTTAACGTACTTATCTTTTGCAACACGCTCTTCAATTCTCTGGATGATTTTGATGGTGGTAGATGCGCCTACATCGGAAGCGATAAGTATTTCTTCGAGATCATCAAGAACCTCGTCGTCTACTTTACTTTTGCCGACCACGGCTTTTGTCATTTTTTCAAAGAATCCCTGATTTGATTTTTCCAAACCTTTATCTAATGTTTCTTTTTCTTCTTTTTTGAAAATATTTTTAAACCAACTCATCTTAGAATTTTGATTTTATAAGCTTACTTTATCCTGTACCACAAATATAACAAAAAAACTACCCAAAATATGAGTAGTTTCTGTATTGTAAATAAAGTAACGGATTATTTTTTCAAATAAGCATCTACTTCGTCTGCATTCATTACTTTTTCTTCGAAAACGTAAGCTTCTGATTTAGAAGACTTCACCATTTTCACAACTTTGGTCATTTTTTTTGACTGTCCGCTTTGTAGGGTTGCTACTACTTTCTTTGCCATGGTAAATTATATTTATAAATTACTTGATTTCTTTGTGAAGGGTAGATCTCTTAAGAACAGGATTGTATTTTTTCAATTCTAATCTCTCTGTAGTGTTCTTTTTATTTTTTGTAGAAATGTATCTTGACATTCCCGGCATACCACTTTCTTTGTGCTCTGTACATTCAAGAATTACTTGAACTCTGTTTCCTTTTTTTGCCATGATGGTTTAGTTCTTTTTAATCAATCCTTCTCTGATGCCTCTTGCGATAGCCTCTTCGATTCCAATCTTGTTAATAACTCTCAATCCATGAGCTGAAACTTTTAAAGTAACGTGCTTATCTTGCTCTGGAAGGTAAAATTTCTTTTCCAATAAGTTAATTTCAAAACGACGCTTCGTTTTGTTATTAGCGTGGGAAACGTTGTTACCAACCATTGCACGCTTTCCTGTTATCTGGCAAATTCTTGACATATCTCGATGTTCTTATTTGTATAATATTTGAGGTTGCAAAATAACGAATAATTTTTTAGACAGACAAGTTTTCTAAGAAACTTTTATAATAATTATTTGTCTTTTTATTTTATTCTGAACCATTTTAAAATGAATAAATCTTTAATACAGCGTTTTTTACGCTGTTTGTTGTTTTTTAAAAGATTGGTTGTAATTACTTATTTTTCCTGTTCTGGAATTTGTCCTGAAACCTTTTTATTAAAAAATAAAATAACAGAAAGCCCAGGGAAAATATTGAAAATCTGGTCAGTAGATCTCCTGCCTTTACGTAAAATGTTTCCTGATCATACAGGTTGACTTTGGCGAATAAAGCAGTCTTGTCACCATAAAAAGTATCTTCTAAAATTTCACCTTTGGCGTTGATGTGCGCTGAAATTCCGCTGTTGGCCGACCGTGCAATCTCTCTTCTCGTTTCAATTGCCCGCAGTCTTGCATAAGATAAAAGCTGTTTGTGCCCTTCTGTAACACCCCACCATGAATCATTGGTTACAATGGCGAGAAAATTGGCTCCTTTTTTAACATACTCTGTTACAAATTCTCCGTAAATACTTTCGTAGCAGATAATGGGGGCGATTCTTCCTTTGTTAAAAGGATTTGAAAAAGCTTTTCTTTCTTTGTCTGTTCCTAATGAAGCTACAGTTCCGCCCAGATTAATCATTGCATCCCCTAAAAGAGGTTTAAAAACACTCATGTATGGGAAGATTTCAACCCCTGGAACAAGTTTCCCTTTATGGTAGACTTCGATTTTTCGGTTAGGTATGATCTGTAATGCAGCATTGTAATTCTCAACCCACAGTTGGGGATTAAGCTGATAAGCTTCTTTCGGTAGGTTTTCTGCGCTTTTATAAAAACGGTGTGATGAAATTCCCGTTGTGAAAACAGAACCGGGATGTTTGCTTAAAAATCCTTTCACCTCATTTAGAAGCCCGCTTTTTTCAAATGCGGTTTCAGAAATAGAACCTCTTCCTGGAATTGCCGTTTCCGGAGCAATATAATAGTCGATTCTTCCTTTCGTATTTTCTTCGGCAAGTGAGAGGAGTTCATTAACAATCGTTATACTGTCTTTAGAATATTTTTCAGCGTATGGATCAAGAGCCGGCTGCAACATCAGAACATTCACCTGAGCAATCGGTTTTTCTTCAAAACTGTTAAATTTAACCAGTGAAATAATTATAGGGATGATAATCAGAATGGCGACAATCGATGAATTTCTAATCAGGTCCTTTCTTTTTCTTCCGGCTTCAAAAACCCTTATGGTATAAAATATCAGAACATTGATCAGCAGGATCCAGAAACTTCCGCCGGTAGAGCCTAAGGTATCATACCATTGAATGAATTCTGGGTAATCTGAAAATACATTTCCCAAATTCAGCCATGGCCAGGTAAATTCCCAGTTGAGATGAAATTTCTCAAAACTCATCCATATGGCTACGAAAAAGGCCAGCCCCCAATAGCTTCCCTGTGCGTTTTTATACCAGTGATAGCATTGAAAAACAATTGAATATAAAAAAGAATTAACTAAAACAGGAAAGACGACCGCCATCATGGAATGACTTCCGTCAGGATTTTTAGAACCATAAAGCCAGCCGGTGGTTACAATATTCCAAATGATGAAACAGAGGTAGGAAAGTCCGAAAACGACCCAGCTTTTTCTGTTAAATTTTGAAAATTTAGAAACGCCGTGCTCCATCATTAATAGTGGAACAAGCGCAAAAAATATAAAAAACGGAATTCCGTAAGTGGGCCAGGATACGGATAAAAGCATTGCTGATATGAGCGAAAGTAAAACGTATTTCATTAAATTATTTTAACACACAAATTTAATGCTTTTGAAATGAATAACTTTGTAAATCATGTTAAAGAAATTTTATAAAATCATTATTTTACCCTATACCTTTTTTCTGTTGTATCTTATGTTTTTAGGCATGGGCCGTTTTCAGTATGATGATAATGTGATCAGGATCGAGCCTGTTTTTTCTACGTTGAGTTTTATAAAGAATACGATTCGCTGGTGGGATATCATCCGTATTGTTTTAGGGAATATTGTTATGTTTATCCCCTTTGGTTTTTTAGGATGGGCTTTTCCTCAGATAAGGGATCTGAAAAGTACTGTAATTGTATTTTTGTCTGCCATTGTTATTGCAGAAGGTCTTCAGTATTTTTCAAGATTGGGAATTTTTGAAATAGATGATATCATCCTTAATACTTTCGGGGTTTATCTGGGTTGGCAGATCAAAGGATTGATAGAGGCGAAACTCAGCAGGTTTGTCAATCAATAGCTTAAGGATTCGGGGAAGCTGATTCTCCGCTAAGTCATCCATTTAATTCTTTAGCTCTCTTTTCTGCATTCAGAATTCCTTTCTGTAATATTTCCTTAAAATTATTTTCCTCAAATGTTTTTAAAGCTGCTTCTGTCGTACCTCCTTTTGAAGCGACATCTTTGATAAGTTCTTCAATATTTTTATCTGAATTATTGATAAGATGATAAGCGCCGAGCATGGTCTGTTTTACAAAGAGTTTGGAAAGGTTTTCGTCAATTCCCATCTGTGTACCGGCTTTGATCATGGCGTCAACGATATAATAAAAGTAGGCAGGTCCACTTCCTGAAAGTGCGGTAACGCCATCCAGCAGATCTTCGTTTTCCAGATAAACAGATCTTCCTGTACTGTTGAGAAGTCTTTCAATGTTCATTAAGTCATTAAAGGTAATCCCTTCTGCTGCAGTGTAGCCTGTGATTCCCATTCCTAAAAGTGTAGGAGAATTCGGCATTGCCCTTACAACTGATTGGTGACTTAAAAGTTTTTGAATTTTCCCGATTTTGATTCCTGCCATAATGGAAAGAATCATTTGTGTCGATTTTAATTTGAATTTAAAATTTTCAGCAACGTGCTTGAAATCCTGCGGTTTTACGGCTACAATGATTAAATCGGCATCCAGTTCCTGAACGTCATCAAATATTGAAATCCTGGATTTTGGAAACTCTTCAGAAATTTTTTGAATTTTCGATTGATTCCTTGTAATGAGCTGAAGATTCTCAGGTTTAATCAGTTCATATTTCAGAAAGGATTTTGAAAAGGACAAACCCATATTTCCGGCTCCGATGACAGCGATTCTCATTTTGTGTTGTTTTGAATTTCCTCAAAGATAATAAAATCTTATTCTGTAGGAAACTCTGGTCTTCTCATTTTATATTTTGTACCTGAAAGTGTCTCAAGAAAAGAGACCAAAGCCTTTATTTCCACTTTATTCAAATGTAAAGGCTGGAGAAGGGGGTCTGTAGAAGGGTGAAGTGGATCTGCAAGTTTTTTTTCAGCTGTGGGATCGAGCTGATGCATCCCGCTGTTATACATATTCACAATGCCTTGCAGATCATCAAAAAGCCCATTGTGCATCCAGGGTTGCGTGATGGCCAAATCTCTTAACTGCGGTGTTTTGAACTTCCCTGCATCCTCATTTTTTTTGGTGATATTGTAAAGACCAAGATCTTCGTATTTTCTCTTGTAATAAGTCAGTCCGATATTGTGGAAAGATTCGTCAGTCAGATATTTTCCGTTATGACAGTTCATGCAGCGTGCTTTGGTTCGGAAGATATGCATCCCGTAGATTTCCTCATCAGATAATGAACTGTATTTTCCTTCCAGAAACTTGTCAAAACGGCTTGGCTGGCTTTTAATCGTTTTCTGAAAATCTGAAATGGCCTTAACAATTCTGCCGTAGGTAACTTTTTCAGTACCATATGCATTTTTAAAAAGTATTTTATACCCATTGATGCTCTGAATTTTTGAAGGCAGGATTTTTACATCCATTGCCATTTCATGATGCGCTCCAAGTGGTCCGGAAGCCTGTTCCTCCAGTGATTTCGCTCTTCCATCCCAGAAAAATGAAGTTCTTTCCGCAATGTTTAAAAGCGAAAGGGTATTTCGGTTTCCTAAAAGATGGTTGTTTCCAAGTGCTACCCGTCTTCTGTCCTGCCATCCCATTTCAGGATCGTGGCAGGTGCTGCAGGAAATCTGGTTAGATTGCGATAATTTGGGATCGAAGAAAAGCATTTTACCTAAAATTACATTTGGTTTCCCCTGCTCTGCGAAATAAGCAGAATCATTTTTTACAGGAGCAAATTCCTTCCATTGTACACCATGGTCAATCGAAGGTTTGGGCCATTCTGTAATTGCTTTTTTATAGCTTTTTACGATATCTTCAACCGACGGTTCCTGAATGTCGGAAAGATTAGTGCTGACTTTGGAAGTGAAGCTCCACAGAAAAATGATGATCGCACAAAAACTCCAGTATATACCTTTTTTCATGTTAAAATGTAATTCCCAGGCTTACGCTGAAAAAATTATTGTTTTTTTTAAGAATCTTCTGTGACTGGTATTGAGTGCTGGCAAATAAAGCCGGAAGCTTCTCCAGTTTGATATCATATCTTAAATTCACTCCGAAACTGCTGATGTCACCTGCCTGAAAATTATAATCATCTAAAATCCATCTGCTGATAGCAGGGTTTCCTGATTTTTCCAATGCGTTGATGGACTTACTTACCGTTCTTTTAGAAATACAGGGTTCTACAGAAATTATTTGTGAAGGACTGATCTGTTGGCGGTAACTTGCAGTTATTCCAAAATTGATATACTCAAATTTCTGTCCTGAATTTGGATATAAAGTTTTTTCTTTGATTTCTTCAAATCCAAAAAAAGGTGAAGTGCTGAAGGTTACATTATCTCCGCTGTACTGATAGAAACCTTTTACAGAGCCCATGAAGTTTTCAGAACGGTATGATGGTCTTTTGTAGATCATTTCAGTTGCATTTGTATTCACTGAATATCCATATTCTGATCCTGTTTTTACAACCGCTGAATAGTTTGCCAAAAGTCCGATTCGGTGTTTTTCTCTTAGACTGAAAAATTTTGCACCTTCTGCCTGAAAGTTCTTGTTCTCCAGTTCTGAAATTTCAAATGACTTCGAAGTTCCGCTGTCGCTGTGGCTTTTTGTATTGTTGGAACGACCTGTGGAAGCCTGAATATAAAAGTCCTTTCCCTGTTTGTTGGAAATCTGGATTCCTCCTTTGTATCCAAACTCTTCAAACGTCTGAGACGGGCTTACGCCTCCGCTAAAAAAATAATTGGATATTCCCAATCCGGTCATTTGATAGACAAAAGGTTTACCAAGTATACTCTGAAACCTTAGAGAACTGTTTTGAGTGTATTTATTAAAGGTCCCGAATACACTTACTTCGTATTCACTGACAACTCTGTAGTTCACTCCTGCATTGACGTATAAATCCGAAGTCGTACTTTTTAGTCTGGGATCTTTTGTCCGGTAGCCAAGCTGGGCCTTATAGCTTATTTCCCCACCTAGGGTCCACCTGTCACGTAGTTTTTTTGATAAGCCCCCGGCAAAATTGTACCTTTCCAAATTTAAATTTCCACCTACAGAATCTGCTGTTGTATAGGGAGCAATTCTTTCGTAATCTAAATTTTCATTCCAACGGAATGTTTTCCTCTCTAAATTCTGATAAGCAGCATTTCCCCATACTGCGGTTGTGGAATCAAGTTTTAAATAGGAATCTGCACTGACAGACAAACCTTTTTCACCTTCGCCTAACTGCTGGCGAAATACTTTTTTATCCTCATTATGATATCCTGCTCGGAATTCGGAAAAAGATGAAGAACTATAATCCGACATTGAGGCCGGATTATAGTAAAACTGACTTCTGAAATTTCTTTCAATACTGTACTGATTACTGATTTTCCTGTAAAGCTGAATGCTGTCCTGTGCTTTCATTAAAAAGGAGGCGGATGTTGTAATCAGTATGAGTAATGAACGTTTAAAATTAGTCATAATGTAAGTATTGTAATAAATACTATTTATTAATGAGAGATACCGTTTTTTAAACTCGGCACAGCATCTTTAATAAAGTCATTAGTGGAATTGTTGGTGTCTGTGTAGATATTTTTACCGTTAGACATTGTTCCTCCTGTTTTACGTCTGACAGATTTTCCGTAGCGACTCGCATCATTATCAGTGGCCCCTACAGAAGTCCATCCGGAATCGATACTTGCTGAAGTTAAAGTGTGAATAAACTTTGTAGGAACAGAGTTGTTTTCAGCATCAATAATCCATGAATTAGGAATTGCGTATGTACTCACCTGTTTTACTGTTCCTGCACTTGTGACGTAGGTGTAGTCATATTTATATTTGCTAAGAAAAGTGTCTTTGTTTTCATCAGCAGGAAAACGTGCAATGACATAACTTTCAAAACCTCTGTTGTGAAGGAAAAACATATTGTAAGTCATTTGACTGTAAATTACTTCTGCATTGGGCACGTTTGGATTGTCCACCTGTCCTAAGGTTGGGTTTGTGGAGGGAAATTCAAAATCTGCATTATGGAGATCGAATGCTGTGTTAGTATTCTCTTTGTGATTGATAGCATTATCTGCAATGACTATAAAGTCTCCCGGCTGAACAGGATATTGGTTTCCTGTTCCGGGCAGAATCAGTACACCTTTTACTGCAAAAGACATATTTATAGGATATGGTGTGGGATTTTTATTATCGGTAGTAAGAAATTCTGACTGTCCGATAATCAGCTGATCAGCATAAAGGATCTGATCAGTATTGTTGGTGATTTTAAAATAACGGCCTGAATTATAGTTTTTATTGTCAGGCGTTCTCACCCCTGTAAAAAATACTTCCTCAATAATAAAATCTTTATGGAATTTCTGTGCAAATAAAGGTATGGTAAGCGTTTGAGAAGAAGATGATAAATCGGTTTGTCCCACACCTGCAGCTCTGGTTTCTTCATTATTCATTATCACAACACCATTTGCGGTGATTTTATAAGAACCGTACGGAATGTCAGATATAAATGTTGTTTCTCCGGATTTTAAAGTCTCTTTAATATTGTTTCCTGTGTTTAATTCTATAATTTCAATACTGATTCCTTTATATGAAGTAATGCCTTCACCTGTGAAATTTAAAGTTAATTTTCCGTTCTGTTTTGCGGTTACTCCAAAATCATCATCGCTCGAACAGGATGTTATGGTAAATCCGGTTACGAGTACGGCGGCTAAACTTAGTAATAAGACTCTTTTTTTCATGACGTTTCTATTGATTAAATTATATTAAAAATTATAGGTTAATTCCATTCCGAAGTAGGGGGTATTGCTTCCTCGTCTTTCAATAAGCATATTGTTGAAATAATAGGGTGCACTGTAATTGAAAATTCTTGTAACAAACATGGATGTTTTAATAGCTCTGTAGATGCTCTTTGTTACTTTTAAGTTAGCAGCCAGACTGAAAGTGAGTTCGGTCGGCAGGTTATCGGTTACGAAAACATTTCTTACCAGCCATTGTCTGTAGGTATCTGTTTTATCTGCTTCCGTAAAAGGATAAATGACTCCGTCAATACCGTAATACGAAATGGGTTCTGCTATTCTCTTGTCTCTTCTGCTGTAGTCAAAAAAGCTTCCCTGAAATGATGCAGAAACTGTTAAATCCATTTTAGGAATATAAGTATCGACGAATAGATTGTAATTCATATTGGAATTAATATATCCCAAATCATTATGATAAATTCCATAATAGGGAAACCCATCTGGTCCGATAGATCCCGAAGGCCTTTCGATAACCGGAACCGAATTTCTGTATTGAGTTTTAAAATAAGCACCGCTTAAAGTAAACCTTGTATTGATTGAACGAAAACGTGGTGATGTATATCCGAATTCGATACCGTTTTTAACAGTTGCACTTCCATTTTCTTGGACTGTGTATTCGGCATTGATTTTTTTGTCATTGTGTGGGATGCTGGATAAATCCGGTCCGTTATTCCACTGTGAAAGATCTACCTGTGACGCATCATATTGTTTATAAGTATGGAGAACGGTATGGGTCATCGGACGGAATCCATTCGTCATATCTTCCCTGAAAAAGGTGAAGAAAATAGTGTGATTACTGTAGGAAAGATCCAGTCTTATCTCTTTTTTTATATTTTTAGCGGCTTCAAGGTTTTTATTTGCAACATCCTGTACGTAGGTCATGAAATTCACATAACGGTATTGAGCATTATTATGGTAGTAATTAAGTTGGGTATAATCCCAGTATTTTTTATTCGGGTACAGCATTAAAAGAGTTGGTTGCTTGTAAAATTGACCATATCCTAAGGTGATATCGGTTTTTAACGGAATGCTGTTGATCATTAGAGGAGGGAGGTTGTATTGCAGATTTAATCTGGGTTCTACAATTTTTTTTTTGCTTATTGTATAAGAATTGTCTATTCCTATCTGTCTAGAGAATCGTAATCCTGTATAGAGTGTAAATTTATGTCTGTCGATTGCGTAGCTCATTTGATCTCCAATAAAAACAGCGAATAAATTATAGGCAGGAAGATCATTAAAAGGTCGTGGTCTTGAATTGCTCAGATCGGCAGAATAAGGAGAATTCATGTCATAAGTCAGACCTGCCATTATTTTTGGAATATCGCCAGTCTAGACCGGCTTCATACTGGTGGTTGATCCCAAAAGTATTTCTTGTACCTGTGGTTTGTAAGAGTGCGGTAAGATCCAGTGGCTTTCCATCTGTAGAAAAATTGCTGATGTAACGGAGAGCCGGAAAGACTCCTTCATTTTCTCCCTGCTCAGTTGCTAATGAAAAAGATCTTGGTCCCGACAGCTGTACCAGTTTTGTCTGAGCAATTTTTTCAAATCCCTGCCTGAATGCAGTGTTCAAAATGATTTTATCAAAAAATGCTGCTTTAGGCAAGCTGTACAAGAAATTATTGGTAAGGCTGATTCTCGTTTTAGTTTGTTTATATTGATCTATATCAGGAACACCATTGTCAGGATCATTTTTTTTTGAATCTATATTTGATGAAAGATCTATATTTGAGCGCCACTCCAAAGGTTGAGACCATAGATTTCCTCTCTTTTTTGAACGGACAGAGGCGGTTATTCTCTGGTAGTTTTCAAAAGCATCAGTCGGAGTTGCTTTGGAATCTAAAAAATCTGCTCCTGCACTGATTTGCCAACTGTCATTAATCTTAAAACCTTTTCCGGCATAATACTGTTTACTGAATCCATCGGCTTTAAATCTTGCCTGTAAAGGAGACTGGCTAATTTTTCTTTCAATCTTGATAACTCCGGATGTTAAATCTCCATAAGATGCAGAAGGAATTCCACGGATGATTTCTACCTTTTCTATATCATTCGTAGAAATGGTTCTCATATCAATACCCGTTGATGCTGTTTCTCTGTTTAAAGGGCTTTCCAGAAATTGTCTGTTGTCTAAAGAAATCTGCATGTCTGCATTCGAATTCAATACATTACCATCAACCATAAACTGGACACCGAGTGATGACGTATCATATTTCTCATTCGCCATGATTCCCCGGTTTTCACGAAGCAATGCCCGGTTACTCACATTTAGTGATGGTGTTTTAGCCAATCCACCGGGTAAAAGCTCCATCAGGTCTGAGATACTGGAAGGCTGCAGATGTTCCATAGCCTTTCTGTCGATTACAGATTTCGTAGTCAGCCCTCTGCTTTCTTTTGAAAAGATCATCAATTCTTCAAGCCTGTTAATGGGCTGCAGCTGGATGCTGGTTGTTTTTGAACCATCTAAAAAAATATCAAGATCTTTCTCCTGATAATTGGGGTGGGAAATTTTTAAGTGATGATTTCCTTGACGAATGCTTAAAACTGCAGTTCCGTTTTCGTCAGTTGCCATTGAATCTCCGGCACTTTTTACGATCGCATTTTGGATTTTTTGCTGATTTTCACCGGTAACAGTAATGGTTAATTTTAATTTCCCATTTTGAGCCAATAAAAGTTGTGAGCCAAGGAGTATGAATGCCAATAATTTTAAATGCCTGATCATCATTATTTTAGTTTCTAAAACAAAATCGAGCGCAAATTTAAAAATTAAATTTGCGGATTTTAATTTTATTTAGAATAAATTAAAATAAATGATATATGTCAGATTTTTTCTTAAATGTGGCTGATGCTATATAATGTTGACTTCCCGTTCCAGTTCGATCCCGAATTTTTTCTTTACAGAATCTATAATCATTGCCGAAAAATCGAAAATCTCCTTTCCTGTTGCGTTTCCTGTTGCATTGACAATCACCAGAGACTGCATCTGATGGGATGCAACGTTTCCGATCTGTTTTCCTTTCCAGCCGCATTGTTCAATGAGCCATCCTGCGGGAACTTTTACATAATCTCCGTTTGGATATCCCTGTATGTTTTCAAATAAAGTCTGTAAAGCTTCAAACTGAGCTGCAGGGATGGTCGGGTTTTTAAAAAAGCTTCCTGCGTTTCCTGTTATTTTCGGATCGGGTAATTTGCTTTGTCTGATATTGATGACTGCCTTTGAAACATCCTGAATGGTTGGGTTTTCAATGCCTGAACGTTCCAGTTCAGACTTGATAGCGCCATACTCTGTTTTGATAAAATGGTTTTTTCGGGTCAGCCTGAAAGTGACTTCCAGAATTACATATCTGCCTTTTCCTTCCTGTTTAAAAATAGAATCTCTGTAACCGAAGCGGCACTGATCAGAGTTTAATGTTTCAAGTCTTAAATTTTCAAGGTTCAGAACAGTACACTGTACAAATACATCTTTTATTTCTGTTCCATAGGCACCAATGTTCTGCATTGGTGATGTGCCTACATTGCCGGGAATCAGGGATAGATTTTCCAATCCTCCATAATTTTTATGCAGACAAAACAGGACCAGGTTATGCCAGTTTTCACCGGCCTGTGCAGTAACGAAGACTTCATTTTCATTGATGATCTCTTCAGAAATTCCTTTAAGATTAAGCAGAATGGTTAATCCGTCAAAATTTTTCGTCAGTAAAATATTACTTCCGCCTCCCAGGAACAAGACCGGAAGCTTCCCTGAAGCCTCAGGATTGCGATCCTGAACTGTTGAATGACTGAGGATTTTGATCAATTCATCTGCTGAATTGACTTCTGCGAAATATCTGGCATTTGCTTCTACCCCGAAAGTATTGTAGGATTTTAAAGAAAAATTTTCATGCATTGAAGAGAAAATATTTATAATTAATGAGCTGAATGTAAAGTTTTAAATGTATTATCGATTTTTCGACGCAATATTTTCCAGCCTGATTTTGAATTCTTCAAATTGTCTGTAGTGAGTATCGCGGTATGCATTTACAAACACGTGTGATTTTTTTGTGGTCTTAATCTGGAATGTTTCGTCCATTCCGTCAATAGGCTGAATGCTTGGTGAGCTTTCAATTGACCCAAGATCTTTGATTTTGATAGAAGAAATAAGGTTGTTCCAGATTTGCTCATCAATCGGAACGTTCCATTCCTTATGTTTTTGATTGACCGTCGTTCCGCCCTCAAAATGAATGGATTTTTTTGTGATTTTAAAATTGCTGTAGCTTCCCGCTTGCCCTCCGACATTTGATAATGCAATGAAGGTAATCTCTTCGGGATCTCTTTTTGAGGATTTATTTTCGGTCGTTTTATGAGTACAGCCAAAACAAAGCAACAGTAAAAACGTTGCCAGAAATATGCTCAGACTGTTCGTTTTTACTGTTGACATATGGTTTTGTTTTATTAATGACGAATGTCTGAATTGTAGTTCTCAAGTGCAGCCTGTAAGATAGCAACACTTTTTCTTAAATCCTGTTCTTTGAGCACATAAGCAATTCTTACCTGTTTTTTACCCAGTTCAGGATTGCTGTAAAATCCACCTGCCGGAGCAACCATGATTGTCTCATTGTTCAGAGAGTATTTTTCCAATAACCATTGGGCGAATATTTCAGTATCATCCACCGGAAGTTCTGCCACACAATAGAAAGCACCTTTAGGTTTTGGGCATATAACACCCGGGATTGCATTTAATAAGTCTACAAGTATATTTCTTCTGTGTGCATATTCTTCTCTTACGGCTCTGATGTAGGCTCCGTCATTCTGATGAGCGGCAGTGGCTGCGATCTGACCCAGAAGAACAGGGCTTAGCCTGGCCTGTGCAAAAAGCATTGCGGCATCATGAATCTTTTTGGAGCGGGTGATCAGGCATCCGATTCTGACACCGCACATAGAATACCGTTTTGATTCTGAATCAATGATAATACAGTTTTCGCTCAGTTCAGGGAAAGCAAGCATTGAAATCTGCTGTTTGCCGTCATAAACATATTCTCTGTAAACCTCATCTGAAATGATAACGATATCGTATTTCAGCGCAATAGTGGCTAATTGCTGAAGTTCTTCTCTTGTATATAGATATCCTGTAGGATTTCCCGGATTGCAAATAACGATTGCCCTTGTCCTGGCGGTTATTTTTTTCTCAAATTCTTCGATTGGCGGTAGTGCAAAACCTGTATCAATCGTAGAGGGCACTGCTACTACGTTTACATTAAAAGTGCTTGTAAAGCCATTGTAATTTGCATAATAAGGTTCCGGAATAATTACTTCGTCACCATCATCACATAAAGTTGATATTGCAAAATTCAAAGCTTCAGATCCGCCATTGGTAACGATAAAGTGATCGGGCGTCAAATCTGTAAAATCTAAAGAGTGGTAATATTCAGTCAATGCTTTTCTGTACTCAATATTTCCTTCTGATAAGGCATATTCCAATACTTTCAGGTCAATGTTTTTTAGCGCATTAAGTGCTGTTTCCGGAGTTTCAATATCCGGTTGTCCTATGTTTAGATGGTAAACTTTCGTTCCTCTCTGTTTTGCCTGAAGGGCAAATGGAACGAGTTTTCTTACCGGTGAAGGAGGCATCTGTTGTGCTCTGTTTGAGATGTTAGGCATTGTTTAAAAATTTGTATGACAAAAATAGGATTAAATTCTTAATAAGTAAAATGCTTGCGATAGAATATAGTGTGTGGAATTTATATTATTAATTGTTTTGATAGTTTAAGTAATTTGTTTTTTTTAATTAATGAATAGCTTTTTACTTTGTGTTTTAGATAAATTTTAATAAAGAAAATAAAATGATCTTAAATTGTTAATTTAAAATAATTAAGTATAAAATATTTAATAAAATTTGTTTTGTTTTGATTTTTAATTAAATTAGCGGTGATTAAATTAATAATATGAGAATAAATCAATTTTTTGGATTTGTCAGTTTGGCTTTAGTGATGTCTTCGTCAAGTCTGACAGCACAGTACTATCATCCGGTGACGGTAACAGGTTTTACACAGGATGTAATCGTTAATGGTATAGGAAATGCATCTACAAGTACAACGGGACCTGTGGATGACGCAAACTATGCGTATATTTCCAGAGATTTCCAGGCGACAGCAACTACTCCGGTTCCAAGCTATGGTCTTCCTGTAACGGGACAATTTATGACAATGGTAGCGACAACACCAGGACTGACCTATCAGTTAGCCCCTTATTCGGGGAGTAATTCTTTAAAATTAAGTGCTGCGAATGATACAGGTACTCTATCATTCACTACACCTACGGCAGCTTACAACCTTTATTTTCTTGCAACAGGAGGAAGTGGTGCAGCGGTTGCAAGTGCTGTTGTCAATTTTACCGACGGAACATCGCAGTCATTCAGCAACCTTGCTGTTGCAGATTGGTATGGAGGTGCTAGTGCTGCTATACAGGGAATAGGAAGGGTAAACATTACGAATAATAATCTTGAAGACGGCGGAGGGATAAATCCAAGAATTTACCAGATTCCTTTGGCAATTGCTGCTGCTAATCAGTCCAAGACTGTTCAGAATGTTAGTTTTACTAAAGTATCAGGAAATGGCTTTATAAATATTTTTGGGATTTCAGCCGACAGATACACGACCTGTCTTGCTCCTACGGCGGTTACGTCCACGGCAGTTACAATCAGCGCAGGTACGCTCAACTGGACACCGCCGGCGACAGCTCCAGGCAGTTATGATATCTATTATACTTCATCTACATACGCTCCCAATGCTTCTACGACACCATCTCAGTCAGGGATTACCTCCACTACAGCCCAGATGAGCGGGCTGGTACCTCAGACCAGATTCCATGTGTGGATTAGGTCTAACTGCAGTGGTAACATCGGTCAGTGGGCTTACGGAACTACTTTTATGACACCTTGCTCTACATTTACAGTTCCGTACACGGAAAACTTTGATACTACGGCAACGGGTACCTCAACAAGTACGAATGCGCCGAACTGCTGGGCATATTTAGAGACAAGCGGCTTTGCCGGATCGGGTTACGTTACAGCATTAAATCCTGTCTCAGCTCCCAATTCTTACCTTTTAACCAATTCATCAGCCACTACAGGAAATCAAATGCTGGTTTCTCCTCAAACAATTGCACTGTCGGACGGCTCAAAAAGGGTGAAGTTTTTTGCAAGAGGAAGTTCTGCCAATTACTCGCTGCAAATAGGAACTTTGACAGATCCTGCTGATCCGACGACATTTGTATCGTTCAATACAACTACGCTGTCAGCTGCTCAGACGCAATATATAGTAAATATACCTTCAGGAGGAGGATCATATTTAGCTTTCAGACATAATCTTGGTGGAGCCAGCAGATCAATTTATCTGGACAATATCACTGTAGAAGCAGTTCCTTCATGTCCCGAATCTACAAACTTGGCTATTACGGCATCCGGAACAAATTCGATCAGCTTATCATGGACAGATATAGGACCTGTACCTACCAATAATTATGATATTTATTACAGTACGACAAATGTTGTCCCTTCTTCAACTGTCGTTTTAAATGCATCAAACTCCGTAACATCTAATACAACAAGTGTTACTGTTCCAGGATTATCAAATTTATATTCTTATTATTTTTGGGTAAGAACCCATTGCTCCGGTGCAGACCGAAGTCCATGGTTTGGATCTGTAAGCGGGATAACAACCTATTGTAAGCCTTCTTCAACAAACCAGAATTCGTGGATCTCATCATTCTCATCTATCGGTGCAGTGACCAATATGGCCTATACTTCTGCTGCAGCAGTAGCGGGTACAAACGGCTATCAGAACCTGGCAGCAACTGCCAATACAATTTCAAGCAGCGCTGGAACGGCTGTCCCGATTTCAGTAAACGTTGGCGGAGGTACTTGCGGAGTAGCCGTATGGGTTGACTGGGATAATGACGGAACTTTCAGTACTGCTGAAAGAGTATATGCAACTACTGCTTATATTAATACAACGTCAGGCACACTGACGATTCCGGCGGGAACAGCGCTTGGGAATTACAGAATGAGAATTATGTGTGATTATAATACATCTGCCCCAGCAAATGCCTGTGCTGCTCCTACCAGGGGAGAGTTTCTGGATTTTACTCTGCAGGTTGTGGCTCAGTTGGCAACATCAGAGATTTCTTCCGGTCAGAAATCAGGCAGAATTTCACCCAATCCATTTAAAGATGTTATCAATATTTCAGAGTTTAAAGATGTTAAAACTCTTAAAGTAACCGATCTCTCCGGAAGAACTCTTGAAACGTTCGAAAATCCAGGGCAGGAGATTAATTTGAGTTCATTGAACACAGGTTTGTATCTGGTCAATTTATATTTCAAAGACGGTTCACAAAAAAGCATTAAAATTATTAAGAAATAAGAAAGCGTTCCTTTTACATTATTTTGGCAGCTGTACTTTAAGTATGGCTGCTTTTTTTATGATTAAATTTTGTTATTTTAGTAGTCAAATTTTTATGCCATGCAAATTGATGCCTCATCAGTAGAAGATTATATCTCAAAAATTCCTGAAGAAAGGCAGGAAGTCTTCAGAAAGTTCTTCGATACGGTAAATGATAATCTGCCGGAAGGCTTTCAGGAAACCACTGTTTATGGGATGGTTGGCTGGGCAGTTCCTCTGAAGAGATATCCCGCAGGCTATCACTGTACGCCAGGGTCACCCTTACCTTTTATGGCATTAGCTTCCCAAAAGAATTTTATTGCATTTTATCACATGGGAATGTATGCAGATCCTCAATTGCTGGAATGGTTTGTTGCTGAATATCCAAAGTATTCCAAAAGAAAACTGGATATGGGAAAATCATGCGTCCGCTTCAAAAAAATGGATGATATTCCTTTTGAACTTATTGCTGAAGTCAGTAAGAAAATAACGCTGGAAGAGTGGATTACTCTATATGAAAAGGAATATAAAAAATAGGCGTAATATGAAAACAATTTATTTTTTTGGGATTCTGCTTACCTTTCTGAGTTGTAAGACTTCTCAAACGCTTGGTTTGTTAAGTGGTGACCTGCTTTTTGTCACCGCCAAAGAAAGCGGACTGTCAGGTGCTATTGATAATGTAACGAAGAAACAGAAAAATGCGTCATTCGATCATATCGGGATCTTGGAAAAACAGGGCAAGTCGGTATATGTGCTTCATGCAGCACCGAAGGGAGGGTCTCAGAAGCAAAATTTAAATGCTTTCCTGAAAGATCAGAAAGATGACGGACAAAAAGTTGTTTTATACCGTTTAAAATCTGAATACCGGAATGCAATACCAAAAGCGATTGAAAAGGCAAATTCAATGTTGGGAAAACCCTATAATTATAATTATATTCTGAATGAAGATTCTTATTACTGTTCAGATTATATTGAAAGATCTTTTAGAGAAGATCAGATTTTTGCATTGGAACCGATGACTTTTAAGGATCCGAAAACCGGAAAAGTCAATGAATTCTGGAAAAAATTTTATGCTGAAAAAAAACTTAAAGTTCCTGAAGGTGAGCCCGGCTGTAATCCTAACGGACTCGCAGCGTCAGATAAGATCAAAAGAATTAAAGAATTATAAATACAAAGAGAAGTTTTCTATACTTCTCTTTTTTTTGTTAAAATTAAAAAAATATTACCCTACTAATTTGGTAGACTAATATTTTTTTATACTTTTGTCAGATATTAATGAGTAAATATTTTAAAAAAATGTAATTCAGAAAATATTTGTTTAATCAAAAATTGTTTAGTTATGATTACGCCAAATTTGCAGGCTCTGCCAAAAAATGTACCCCTTATCAAAAAAGATTTGATCATCGAAGTAGAATTGAATGGAAAAATGAAATTTGACCATCTTTTAAATGCTATCTATCAACAGATGGGAATCTGTTACAAGGTGCTGAGCGCAAATGTGGAGTATATGAACGGAGCAAATTTCGGCTCTTTCCAGTTACATGTCAATGCTACCAGTGAAGAGTCCCAGCAACTTGAATTTTTCCTGAACAAAAATAAACTTTTGAATACCACTGTCGATTATACCTGCAGAAAGTATTCATAAAGCTGTTAGTCCATATAGTTTGAGGGGCGTTCAATTTATTGAGCGCTTTTTTTATGATTAAAAACAGGGTCATGATCCGATTTTATGGGTCTGGAAAGACTGTCATTGTAAAGAATCATAAGCCTTTGAAGTTTTTAAAAAATTCAGAATGAAATTTAATCTTTTTGAAATATTTCATTCCTGAATTTTGCTTCATTTTCCTTCAGGTAAAAGTTGAAACATATTTGTATTCAATTATCAGGGAAAAAAGATTATTTTTAATAAAAATAAATTACAAAATTATGATTGCACTTATTATCGTTGGAGCTCTGGTCCTGATCACGGTTCTTTATGGAGTTTCTATCTATAACCGACTTGTAAAACTTAAAAATCTTGTTCAGGAAGCCTGGAGCAGTATTGATGTAATGCTTAAAAAACGTCATGATCTTATTCCGAATCTTGTTGAAACGGTAAAAGGATATGCAACTCATGAAAGGGAAACTTTGGAAAATGTAACCAAAGCAAGAAATCTGGCTGTCGCAGCAGATTCTGTGGAAGGCAAGGAGTCTGCGGAAAAAAAACTTAATCAGGCTATGGTCAATTTATTTGCGGTGGCTGAGCAATATCCTGATTTAAAAGCTAACACCAACTTCCAGCAATTACAGTCTGAATTAAGTTCTATTGAGAACGATATTGAAAAATCAAGAAGATATTACAATGGAACGGCCAGGGATAACAATACATTGGTTGAGTCTTTCCCTAGTAATGTCATTGCCAACATGTATAAATTTGAAAAAGCCAAATTCTTTGAACTTGAAAATATCGCAGACAGAGAAGTTCCAACAGTAAAATTTTAACGGATGAAAAAGATTTTAGCATTTCTTTTTCTGATCTTAATTTCTTTCAGTTTTGCTCAGGAAACAGGTGATATTGAAGTTACGAACGTAGAATCGGTTACAGATACCGTTGGATCTAAAAGAATTCTTTCTTTTCATGCCAATATTGACGTCAACAAAAACTCTGGGCTGACTGTAACTGAAAAAATAAAAGTTCACAGTCTCGGAGCCGAAATCAAACGGGGGATTTTCCGTTCACTTCCTTTGACGAGAGATTTGAATAATACCATCCAAAAAGTACGGTATGACATCATTTCAGTAAAGAAAAACGGAGCAGATGAAGATTTTCATGAAGAATATGAAGACGGATATCTCAAGATCTATATTGGAAATAAAGATGTCATTCTTGAACCGGGAAATTATGATTACGAGATAAAGTACACCACAGAAAAGCAAATCGGTTTTTTTGCTCAATATGATGAGTTCTACTGGAATGTCAACGGAACTTTCTGGGGTTTCCCGGTTGATAACATTTCTGCGACAGTGAATCTTCCGGAAGGTGCTGGGATTTTACAGAATTCATGTTATACAGGGAGCCAGGGAAGTACTTCTCAAAATTGTACCGCAGATGTTCTCTCTGAGCATTCAATTACGTGGAACGCTAAAAATCTTGGTGCTAACGAAGGTCTCACCATTGCAGTAGGATTTAAAAAAGGAATCATGATTCCACCTCCACCCCCTACATTTCTTGAACGGTTCGGAATTCTGATTGCAGGAATTGCTGTGTTTCTGGGCTTAGTTATATATTATATTTCCACCTGGAGGAAATATGGAATTGATCCCGAAAAACCAACTGTTTATCCACAGTTTAATGCTCCCGATAATCTTTCACCTGCATCTCTTGGGTTTATCAACAGCGAAAATTTTAAAAATAAATATCTTACCGCTGCCCTGGTTAATCTTGCGGTGAATGGATATGTAAAGATTATTGAAGGTGAGGATTCAGGTGTATTGGGTTTGTTTAAATCTAAAATGTTTACTGTAAAAAAGATGAAAAATGCGGATCAGTCTCTACCCAAAGAAGAGATTAATCTGATGAACAGTCTTTTCTCAGGTGGAGACAGCATTGATTTTGATGGTCAGTACAATTCTAAAATAGAAACTGCAGTCCGAAGCTTTGACCAAACGCTGAAATTTCAGCATGATGCACTTTTAAATGAAGGAAATAATACCCGCAAACTTTATCTGCCCCTTATCGTGATAACGGTAATTTATCTGTTGGGGCTGTTTTTGAGTTTAAAAATGTTTCCTGAATTTGAAAAGATCGTTGTCGGTGGTTTTTTGTATGTTTTCTTACTGGTCTGTTTTTTAATTACAGGATATATCTTTAAACTGTATCCTGTTCTATTTAAGATTTTCCTGATTATTCCCGCAGTTATTCTTGTAATTCTGGGAGGATTGATATTCAACCACAATGAATTCACGATTGATAACAATTTCAATATCTGTTATATCTTCATTGTGCTGGGCTTCACTTCGCTGATTATTTATCAGTATCTGATCCGAAGACCTTCTGAAGATAAACTGAAAAAGAAATCTTTGATTGAAGGTTTTAAAATGTACATGGGTGCGGCAGAAAATACACAGCTGCAATTTCATAATCCACCCACAATGACACCGGAATCTTTTGAAAAACTGCTGCCTTTCGCAATGGTTTTGGGAGTCGATGAAATTTGGGGAAAGAAATTTGATGCCCTGCTGACAAAAATGTCTGCCGAATATCAAAATAACTGGTACGTAGGTTCATCAATGAATCATTTTGCCATGGCAGGCATTCTCAATTCGAGTTTAACCAATTCTATACAGACATCAGCGACACAGCCTTCAAGCTCAGGAAGCAGCTCAGGTTCCGGTTCCGGCGGAGGTGGATTCTCTGGTGGCGGAGGCGGAGGTGGCGGAGGCGGCGGCTGGTAATCCAAAGCTTTTCATTTCACCAAATAAATAAGCGTTCAGAAAATCAATTCTGAACGCTTATTTTATTATGTATAAAAAGGTTCTATATTCGTATTGAAAGCTATATTCTCTCAATATCAGCTCCGATTGCCTTTAGTCTTCCGTCAATGTTTTCATAGCCTCTGTCGATTTGTTCGATGTTATGGATGATTGATTTTCCTTCTGCAGAAAGTGCTGCAATCAAAAGTGCATTTCCGGCTCTGATATCCGGTGAAACCATCGTTGTTCCACGTAGAGGAGATTCCTGGTTGAGACCGATAACAGTAGCTCTGTGCGGATCGCACAAGATGATCTGCGCTCCCATGTCAATCAGTTTGTCAACAAAGAATAATCTGGATTCAAACATTTTCTGATGTACAAGAATACTTCCTCTTGCCTGAGTAGCGACAACTAAGATAATCGAAAGTAAGTCAGGGGTAAATCCAGGCCATGGAGCATCAGAAATTGTAAGGATAGAGCCATCTATAAATTTCTGGATCTTATAGTGTTCCTGAGAAGGGATGTAGATATCATCGCCACTTTGCTCAAGCTCAATTCCCAGTTTTCGGAATGTATTTGGAATAACACCTAACTGATTCCAGTTGACATTTTTAATCGTGATTTCAGATTTTGTCATGGCTGCAAGACCAATCCATGAACCTATTTCAACCATATCCGGAAGCATGGTATGCTCTGTACCGCTGAGATGGGTAACCCCCTCAATCGTTAGCAAATTAGAACCGATTCCTGAAATCTGAGCACCCATTCTGTTCAGCATCTTGCAAAGTTGCTGCAGATAAGGTTCGCAGGCTGCATTGTAAATTCTTGTTTTTCCTTTTGCCAAAGCTGCTGCCATCACAATATTGGCAGTTCCGGTAACTGAAGCTTCTTCCAGAAGGATGAATTTTCCGTTAAGTTCTTTAGCTTTTAATGAGTAGAAATATTCTTCTTCATCATAATTAAATTCCGCACCCAGTTCTACCAGTCCCTGGAAATGCGTATCCAATCTTCTTCTTCCTATTTTGTCACCTCCGGGAGTCGGCATGTACGCTTCACCATAACGGGCAAGCATGGGTCCCATCAACATGATTGAACCTCTGAGTTTCGCTCCGTCTTTTTTAAATTCATTAGACTTAATGTAATCAAAGTTTACGTGGTCTGCTTTAAAAGTAAAATCACCATGACCGTTTTTGGTCACTTTAACCCCAAAGTCACCTAAGATCTCAATCAGTCTGTTGACATCATGGATATCCGGAATGTTTTTTATTCTTACCTCTTCATCCGTTAACAAAACCGCACATAAGATTTGAAGAGCTTCATTTTTTGCCCCTTGTGGAGTGATTTCACCTTGCAGTCTTTTCCCCCCTCTTATTTGAAATGTCCCACTCATTATCTTCTATTCTTATTATTGTTGTTATTTGTGAATCTTCTTTTGTTAATATTGTTATTAGTATTGCTTTGATTTCTGTTGTTGGTGTTCTTGTTCAGATTGTTACGGTTGGCGGTAGCGTAATAAATCTTGCTTTTTTCAAGAGCTTCAATATTGGTCAGATCAAGCCTGTTTGCGGATAATTCTTTTAAATGACGGAAAATCACGTCATCAGTTACATGTTCTTTATTGTAGACATTGTATGACTTCTTCATATTATTGGCAATCACTTCGATCAAGGCTTCCTTTTCGTCTCCGGGTTCCAGTTCGATTGCCTTTTCAATCAGCTGAAGAATGCTTTTTCCATAAAATTTAAAGTCACCCTGTAGCTTGGGATATTCCATTCTTTTCGGTTTCTCCTCAAGTTCTTCTTTGGTAGGGAAAGGATAAACAGGATCAATATCCAGATCATGGTTAGCCAAAATATATAAGTGATCCCAAAGTTTATGTTTGTAATTGTCTTCGTCTCGTAATTGTGGGTTTCTCTGACCCATAAAGTCAATGATTGCCATTGCCATTTCGTTTCTTTCCTCTTTTGTAGAAAGCTCTTTGCAGCGCTCAACCAATTGCTGTATCATTCTACCGTATTCCGGCATGTTAAGTTGAGTTCTTTGGGTATTGTATTCCATAGTATGCAAATATATGGATTAATAAAAAAAAGTTCTGAAAAAACTTTAATGTTAATCCTTTTTAATAAAAATATAGTTACAATTAATAAACCATTTTCATATTAATTGGTAATAATATATGTTTTTTATAAATAATATTTGGTAAAAATTGTAATTTAGTTGTCATTTCACCAAATAAAATTACTTACTATGAGAAAAACACTATTTTTACTGCAGGCTTTAGCGGTAGGCTTTATTTATTCCTGTCATGATAGCGAAATCATTGATGAAGAGCCTTCCGGTATTAACAAAAGGGTCGTCAATGTAACCACTCATGACGGCAGACCTTTCAGTACAGGAAATAATAATCCGGTCAACGGAAAGTTTGTTTCCGGACCCGGCGGCGGAGTAATGATGCAGGGATTCTATTGGGATGTTCCTGCCGGTGGCACCTGGTGGAACACCGTTAAAGATAAAGTTACCGGCTGGTCAAATGCGGGAATAAATGCCGTCTGGCTTCCACCTGCTTCAAAAGCGCAGAATGGAGCCTATTCGATGGGGTATGATCCTACAGATTACTATGATTTTGGTAATTTCAATCAGAATGGAAGTGTAGAGACCCGGTTCGGATCAAGAACTGAACTGGAAGCATTGATTACAAAGGCCCATGCTGAAAATATGCAGGTTTATGCAGATATTGTAATCAATCATAACAGTGGCGGGCAGTCTCAGGCAAATCCTTTCACAGGAACCAGTACATGGACTGATTTTTCCGGAATTTCATCCGGCAAATTCCAGAGAAGTTATAATGATTTTTATAAAAATGCCTACGGAAATAATGATGAAGGCGCATTCGGCGGTTTTCCTGATCTGTGTCATGCGAATCCTTATGTTCAGAACTGGCTTTGGGAGCGGGAAGATTCTGTAGGGAAGTATTATAAAAATGTAATGAAATTTGACGGATGGAGGTTTGATTACGTAAAAGGCTTTGGACCGTGGGTAGTCAATACGTGGAATTCTAACGTCGGTGGATTTTCTGTCGGCGAACTGTGGGATTCCAATGTGAATACGCTGGAATGGTGGGCAAATAATGCCAACAGCTCTGTGTTTGATTTTGCAGCGTATTATAAAATGGATGAAGCATTCGATAACGGAAATCTTAATGTGCTGAATGATGATATGATGTGGAAACGAAATCCTTATAAGGCTGTAACATTCGTAGCCAACCATGATACAGATATCATTGGCAATAAAATGCTCGCCTATGCTTATATATTGACGCATGAAGGATATCCTACAATTTTTTACAGAGATTATGAGGAGTGGCTGAATAAAGAGAGACTGAATAACCTGATCTGGATCCATAATAACAAAGCAACAGGAAATTCGTCTATCCTGTATACCGATAATAATGAATATATCGCAAGAAGAAACGGATACAACGGAAACCCGGGATTGATAGTTTATATTAACAGTTCTTCAGACTGGCAGGAAAGATGGGTGGAAACGAACTGGAGCAGCAGGCAAATCAAAGATTTTACAGGTCACTCGTCATGGTATCCGGTGACCCAGGGAGATAAATGGGTTAAGATTCAGTGTCCTCCAAACAGCTACTCTGTCTGGTCACTAAATCAATAAACAATTGAAGTAAAAGAGAGTTGAAGAACTCTCTTTTATACTTCTATAAATTTCTTTCTTTCCTGTGGAGTAGGCAGATAACATTTCTGATTGGCCATTTTCATCCTGTTTTCTGATACGATATCATACACCTTATCACTCAGAAAAGAGGGGATGAGCTTGCCTACAGCAGAAAATTTATAAATACCACCCAGTAAATTAGCGATTTGCAGGACTGCACGGGATTTTGTCAGATAATAATCATTCTGCTTCCAGAGGTACATAGTGTTGAAAACTTTAGTTTCCAAACCTCTCTCAGAGAGAAATTTTTGTCCAAAGTCTGATTGCAGTGAAGCAAACATAAACTGATCGTTTTTATCCCTTTCAAGGATCCACTGTACCCAAAAATTGCAGACGCCACATTCACCGTCAAAAAATACAATATGTTTATGGTTTTGGTTTTTTTGCATGTTTTCTGTTTTTACTGCATTTTTATTTGTGTATCCTCGATCTGATTTTTAAAATAAGTGACGAGTTCTTTTCTCTGCTGATCACTTAATTTAGCATTTTGATGACCGATATAATAAGATTCCAAAGGCATTTCTTTTTTTTCGATCATTTCGATACACTCTTCCATCTTGTGAATCTGTCTCTTAGGCTCATACGTAGCAAAAATTGAAAAATTTAAATGCTTTCTTCCTTCATTGATATGGTTTTTCAAAAACCATGAAGATGGTGCTATGCCGGAATACCAGGGATATTCTGTTTCGTTGGAATGGCAGTCATAACATGAAGTAGTGATTATTTTTGCAATGTTCTCCGGAGTATTTTTAATTCTTAAAAAATCCATTCCCTCATTCACAGGAGGATTGGTCTTGTCAATAGGGAAAAACTGAATGATTACAAATGCAACCAGCAAAATAATAAGAATTTTCTTCATAAAGTGAAATTTTGAAAAGACACTTAATTCAATCATATCTCGTGCCTAAAGTATAAAATTAGGAAAAAATATTGACTATTCGTTTGTGAATTAGAGATTTAGAACAGATAGACTGATGGGTTAAATAATAAAACCCTATCTTTGCAAAAAAATTGGGCTCCAATAGTTGGAGTAACCCATTGATAATCTGATCCTGAGTACTGTCTCATGGGTTATTAAACATTTTTTATGTCAAATATTGTTGCAATCGTTGGGCGTCCCAACGTAGGAAAATCCACCCTGTTTAACCGTTTGCTTGAAAGAAGAGAAGCTATTGTAGATTCTACTTCGGGAGTTACGAGGGACCGTCATTACGGGAAATCTGACTGGAATGGTGTCGACTTTACCGTAATTGATACCGGTGGTTATGAGGTGAACAGTGAAGACGTTTTTCAGGAAGAAATTTCAAAACAGGTTCAGCTCGCTATTGATGAAGCAACTTCCATTATTTTTATGATGAACGTTGAAGAAGGTCTTACAGATACGGATTACGAGATTCACGAAATGCTGAGAAGAGCAAAAAAACCGGTTTATATTGTGATCAACAAAGTAGATTCGGCCAAAGAAGAACTGGCAGCTACAGAATTCTATCAGTTAGGAATTGAAAAATACTATACTTTATCATCTGCTACAGGTTCCGGGACAGGTGAGATTTTAGATGATGTTGTTAATGACTTTCCGTCTACAGACTATAAAGATCCATTTGAAGGGCTTCCGAAAATTACCATTGCAGGACGTCCAAATGTGGGGAAATCAACGTTGACGAATGCTTTGCTGGATGCCGAAAGAAATATTGTAACAGATGTTGCAGGAACGACGAGAGACAGTATTCAGACCCTTTACAATAAATTCGGGCATGAATTTGTGCTGGTAGATACAGCCGGAATGCGTCGTAAATCTAAAGTAAATGAAGATCTGGAATTTTATTCCGTAATGAGGTCTATCCGGTCCATTGAATTTTCTGATGTGGTCATCATTATGGTGGATGCAACGTTAGGATGGGAATCTCAGGATATGAACATTTTCGGTCTGGCTCAGAAAAACAGAAAAGGGATCGTCATTGTCGTTAATAAATGGGATCTGATTGAAGATAAAACCACGAATACCGTAAGGGATTTCGAGCAGTCGATAAGAGATAAAATAGGACAGTTCAGCGATATTCCGATTCTTTTTGTTTCAGCTTTAACGAAGCAGAGAATCCTCAAGGCAGTTGAAATGGCAATGGTGGTATATGAAGACCGTAAAAAGAAGATCAAAACTTCAAAATTGAATGAAGTTATGCTTCCTATTTTCGAGCGTACGCCGCCGCCGGCAAATAAAGGGAAATATATTAAAATCAAATACTGTGTACAGCTTCCGACGCCTTCACCGCAGTTTGTATTTTTCTGTAATTTACCGCAGTACGTGAAAGAAGCATATAAACGATTTACAGAAAACCAGCTGAGAAAAGAATTCGGTTTTACCGGAGTTCCGATCGAAGTTTATTTCAGACAAAAATAAACCGGCTGATCACAGATAAAGACATAAAAATAAATCCCTTTCAGTAATCTTTTCTGAAAGGGATTTATTTTATTATTCTTAGTTTTGCTGTCAGAATATTCAAATTATGACTGTAGAGCTATCTAAAACTTTTTCTTTGGTTAATTCATGGATTAACGAGCTTCGAAACGTAGAAATCCAGCACGACCGGATGAGGTTCCGCAGAAATATGGAGCGCATCGGGGAAATTGCCGCGTTTGAAATCAGCAAAGATCTCGAAACAGAGGAAATTGAAATTCAGACTCCTTTAGATACGATAAAAGCTCATGAAATTTCCGTTCAGCCGGTTATTACCACTATTTTAAGAGCAGGAGTTCCTTTATTTGAAGGGATTCTGAATTACTTCGACAAAGCCGACTGTGGTTTTGTAGCAGCTTACAGAAAGCACGATGCCAACGATTATTTTTCGATCAAGCAGGATTATCTGACCTGTCCGAATATTGACGGCAGAACGTTAATCGTTGCAGATCCAATGCTGGCGACCGGTGCTTCACTCATCGAAGCAATCAAAGATCTGCTGACCAACGGTACGCCTTCTCAATTACATATTGTAGCGGCAATCGCATCAAAACAAGGAGTTGAAACCATCCGGAAATCTTATCCGCAGGCAAAAATATGGGTAGGTGCCATCGATGAAAACCTTACAGAGAAAGGGTATATCACACCAGGTCTGGGTGATGCCGGAGATTTGAGTTACGGAGAGAAGCTGCAGCGATAATTATTCCATTAAATATGATGTTTATTTTGAATCTTAGTACTCATAAAAAATAAATGGATCTTCATTTCGTCAATGAATGTTATTTCGATGTCAGGCAAACATCTTTTTTTTATCTTTATTTGATTTGTTAAAATATCACAGAAAAAAAATCGCCCAATCACTCATCCATTGCCATGATGAGGACGCTCACTTTATTATTGCTTTCATTCAGGATTTTCCAGGCAATGGTGGCTAAAGTATTTCCTGTAGTGAAAACATCATCGATCAACAAAATGTGCTGATCTGAGATCTTTCCGGTCAGTGAAAAGATATTCTCTGTTTCGATCCGATGTTTTTTATCCTTTAGAGCCTGGGCTTTAGAATAATGGTTTCTTTTAATTAACGTGTGATCAAAAGGAATGTCAAAATGCTGAGATAGTGTTCTGGTGAATAGATGTAGCTGATTATAGCCTCTTTCTTTCTCTTTCCTTGGGTGGAGTGGTACTGTAACCAGGAGATCAGGTTTTTCTTCCTTAAAATCCAATCTTTCCATGATCCATTCTGCAAGGATTTTTCCCGTCTTTTCCCTGCTTTTGTATTTCAGTTCGTGAATGATTTTTCTGCTCAGGTTCTCCTGTCCGAACTGCATCAGAGCATAAGCATTCTGTACAGGGAAAAGTAATTTGCATTTTTCTTTCAGGTGATTTTCAGTGAAATAGTCAAAATGAGTAAAATGAATCTGCTCAAAACAGATGCCGCATACAATCAGAGAGCCATCAATGATTCGGTTGCAGTGGATGCAGCGGTTGGGGAAAAATAAATCTAAAATCATTAGTTTGTGTTTGAATATAAATTTAAGCAAAAATGATCAATAAGCATCGTCGCTGAAATTCCTGTTTTCTGATCAAATTCTCTATCTTTGCACTATGATACGTATTACAAAGATTTTTACATTTGAGACTGCTCATGTTTTATATAATTATGATGGGAAATGTAAAAATATGCACGGACATTCTTACAAACTTTTCGTTACAGTAAAAGGAAAACCGATCAATGATCTGGATAACCCTAAAAACGGAATGGTGGTGGATTTCGGGGATATTAAAGCCATTGTAAAAGCTGAAATAGTGGATGTCTGGGACCATTCAGTGCTGATCAACGGTGTTTCTCCACACAGGGAGATGGGAGAAGACCTGGAGAATAAAGGTCAGAAAGTTATTTACTGTAACTTTCAGCCAACCTGTGAAAATATGTTGTATGCAATTGCTGCAAAAATAAAATCAAAACTTCCCGCAGATATATCTTTAGCTTACCTTAAGCTTCATGAAACAGAAAACTCCTATGGAGAATGGTTTGCAGAAGATAATCAATAATTTTTTTCTGAATAAAGTTTAAAAGTGCTCAAAACATCCATCCATTTAGAACCCGGTAAAAAAGTATATTTTGCTTCAGATCAGCATTTTGGTGCGCCGGATCCGAAGCAGAGTAAGATTCGCGAAGAAAAATTTATCCGCTGGATGAACGAGATCAAAGCAGATGCGCAGGTTTTGTTTTTAATGGGTGATCTCTTCGATTTCTGGCATGAGTGGAAGCATGTTATTCCCAAAGGATATGTACGTGTCCTGGGAAAGATAGCAGAATTGAAAGACAGCGGGATTCAGGTTTACTTTTTTGTAGGAAACCACGATCTCTGGATGAAGGATTACCTGGAAGAAGAAATCGGATGTACTGTTTTTTATAAGAAGCAGTATTTCGAAATTGCCGGGAAACAATTTCTACTGGCGCATGGAGATGGTCTGGGGCCTGGTGACAAAGGCTATAAAAGAATGAAAAAAGTCTTTACAAATCCTGTTGCACAATGGTTTTTCAAATGGCTGCATCCGGATATTGCCATGAAGGTGGCTTTGTATCTTTCACAAAAAAATAAAATGATTTCCGGAGATGAAGACAAAGCCTTTTTAGGAGAAGATAAAGAGTTTCTGATTATATATTCAAAAGAAAAACTGAAAAAAGAGAATATAGATTACTTTATCTATGGTCACAGGCATTTGCCGATGGTTTTAGATTTAGGAAAAAATGCAAAATACATCAATCTCGGAGACTGGATTTCTTATTTCACTTATGGTGTTTTTCAAAATGATTTTGAATTAAAAACTTTTGGGCAGAAATAAAAAATTACTTCATAAAAGGTAATTCATGAATATTGGTTTCTAAAACTGTTATATCTAATCGATATTCTGAAGATAAGTTTGCTATAATATTACCAATTGTATCGTATTGTATACTAAAACTTAAATTTGATTTCCTAAACGACTCATTTGAATCCTTAAAACCTTACACTACATTGAAAAGTATATTTGACATAAAGACTGAACAGGAATTTCTGGATGTGGCATTGACCACTTTTAGGTATCAATATAAAAATATTGAAGTGTACAGGAAGTTTACAGATTATCTGAAGATCGATCCGGAAAAAGTGAAATCATTGGACAGAATTCCTTTTTTACCGATTGAGATGTTTAAAAATCATCAGATTTTAGATAAGAATATGAGTACAGATCTTTATTTTCAGAGCTCTGGAACCACACAGATGAATCTGTCCAAACATTTCATAGCCGACGAAAATATCTATCAGGAGAGTATTTATAAAAGTTTTGACAAATTCATCGGGAAACCTGAAGATTTCATATTTTTAGGATTGCTTCCAAGTTATCTGGAAAAACAGAATTCATCACTGATCTATATGGTGGACTACCTGATGAAAAAGTCAGATCAGCCTGAAAATGGCTATTTTCTTTACAATCACCAGGATTTATTTCAGCTTTTGACTACTCTTAAAGACAAAAAAGTAATCCTCTTCGGAGTTTCTTTTGCACTTCTGGATTTTTTGGACTACTGCAGCTCTAACTCTTCATCTCTTCAATTCTCGGACTCTCTTACCGTCATTGAAACAGGTGGAATGAAAGGACGTAAAGAAGAGATGACAAAAGATGAATTACTGAGCATATTTCAAAATGGTTTTAAAACCAAGAAGATTTATTCAGAATACTCAATGACTGAACTGTTGTCACAGGCATATTCCCTGGGGCAGAATGTTTATGAGTGCCCAGGGTGGATGCGTGTTCTGATAAGAAATGCAGAAGATCCTTTTGGGTATGAAAATGCAGGAAAAACCGGGGCGGTCAATATCATTGATCTGGCAAATATTCACACGTGCTCGTTTATTGCAACACAGGATCTTGGAAAGCTGCTGCAGGAGGATGACAGAAAATTTCAGGTGTTGGGAAGGATTGACCACTCCGACATCCGTGGATGTAGCTTGTTGGTTAGTTAGAGCTTTTGCCATTATTTTTATTCAATAAAAGAATCGGCGAATTTCGTTAGCAACAGAAAATGTATGTTTAGTGAATAAAAAGTATTGGCGAACATACTGCTAAAATAACTATTAAAAAAAAATAAAAGTGTTGAAGATAGAGGAATTGGTTCACGCTTACATTCATACAAATTGCGATTTTGAAAAAGAAATTGTCCTGAGCAATCACTTTCATTCAGATTGGGAAGCTGACCTGCTGATTATTGATGCTGAAGGTTTCAGTCATGAAATAGAAATCAAACTTTCAAAGAGTGATTTCAAAAATGATTTTAAAAAATCATACATCAATACGAAGACAGGGGAGAAATTTCTGAAGCATGATAAAATATGCTGCGGTGATTACGTGTGTAATGCTTTCAGCTTTTTGCTTCCTATGGGTATGATTGAACATTCTCAAATTCCCGATCACTGTGGAATTATTGAATTTTACCACAATGCTGATAACTGGAATACTGAATTTTACCTGGTGCGTTCTCCTAAGAAAGTGCATGACGATTCTTATTGGAATCTTAATGATAAGGATCTTTTCATCAGGAAAATGGCAGTCAATTTATTACAGAGAAAATTAGAGATTAAAGGGAGGCATGAAGAATTGATTTATAAAAATCCTTTTGAGATAAAGAAAACGAAATAGAAAAATCCTGTCTAAAAATC
>NZ_JBXUGI010000018.1:0-124747 GCF_057180465.1 Chryseobacterium sp. HNCC26DJ238 | reverse complement strand
TTTTTATAACATTATTCAATACCTCTCAATACTGATATTTTAAAACTTATCAACAATAATCATTAACTCATTTCAAATTATTTTTTAAATAAACTATCTTTGCAATATGGCGCAGAAAGAAACTTTATCATCTCTTACCCAGGGAAACTTTGCAAAAGAATTATCAATTGCAGATGGAAAAATGCCTCCCAATGCGATAGATTTTGAACGATTGGTAGTCGGTACTTTTTTGATTGATAAAAAAGGGCTGGATCATTCTATTGACCTTCTGACACCGGAAGTTTTCTACGATCCAAGGCATTCGGTGATTTTCGAAGTCATTTTAAAATTATACGAAGGAAACAGTCCCGTCGATTTGATGACTGTTATTCAGGAACTGAAGAAATCAGACAGGCTGGCTTCGGCAGGGGGTGACCATTATATTATTGAACTGACAATGGGGGTCAGTTCCTCTGCGCACATAGAATACCACGTGAGAGTCATTCTTGAAAAATACATTCTCAGAAGCTTAATCAATGTTTCTGCCAACGTGATTGACACCTCATATAAAGAATCAACAGATGTTTTTGAACTTCTGGATAAAGCCGAACAGTCATTTTTTGAAATCACCAACGGGACGATAAAGAAAGGATTTGACACAGCAAATACATTGGTAAAACAGGCAATCGATACCATTAAGTCCCTAAAAGATAAAGAAGGAATCTCGGGAGTTCCATCCGGATTTACAGGAGTAGACAAAGAAACGGGGGGATGGCAAAACTCAGATCTGATTATCATTGCTGCCCGTCCGGCAATGGGTAAAACGGCCTTTCTTCTTTCTATGGCAAGAAATATTGCGGTGGGATCGAAGATTCCGATGGCCCTTTTTTCTCTGGAGATGGCATCTGTACAGCTCATCACCAGGATGATTGCGTCTGAAACAAAAATTTCTTCAGAAAAATTAAGAAAAGGACAAATGAGCGATGAAGAGTGGCAGCGGCTGTTCTCCAACGTTTCAGAACTGGAAAATGCTCCTTTATATATCGATGAAACCCCTTCCTTATCAATCTTTGACTTTCGTGCAAAATGTCGGAGACTGGTGATGCAGCATGGGGTAAGGATCATCATGGTCGATTATCTTCAGCTGATGACTGCCAGCAGCGGTGGAAAAGGGGGAGGAAACCGTGAGCAGGAAATCGCAATGATTTCTCGTTCTCTGAAAGCAATTGCAAAAGAACTGAATGTTCCTGTGATTGCACTCTCCCAGCTTTCCAGAACAGTAGAAACACGTCCCGGAAAAAGACCTCAGCTTTCAGATTTGAGAGAATCCGGAGCGATTGAGCAGGATGCAGATATCGTATCTTTCATCTTCCGACCGGAATATTATAAAATTGCTGTTTGGGATAACGATGAAGAAGGACAGGAATCTTCGACAGAAAATCAGGCCGAACTGATTATTGCAAAACACAGAAATGGTGCAACTGCTGATGTAAGGCTCTCATTTATGAAACATTTTGCTAAGTTCGGAGACCTTGGAGAAACCGATTACGGTTATCCGGCAGGAGGTAACACCGAACCAAGTGGTTTTGAAAAAATAAAAACCACCATTCAGCCCGGTGCTGCATTCGATTTACCAGATAATTCCAAAGTTTCCGGTTCTTCAATGAATGATCTGGATGATGAAGATGATTTTCCTTTTTAAAATTCAGATTAAAGTAATGGGTGTATAACCATTTTAAAAGGGAACAACATCATAGCCAAACTTTTTAAATACAGCACATTTTGAGAATTGAAATTTATACAGACGGTGCCTGCAGCGGAAATCCAGGAAAAGGAGGGTATGGAATCATCATGAAAGTTCCTGAAAAAAATTATCAGAAGACATTCTCAAAAGGTTTTCGTAAAACCACTAACAACAGAATGGAATTAATGGCAGTCATTACAGCTTTAGAAAAACTTAAATCAACTGAAAATGACATTCATGTTTTCACAGACAGCAAATATGTTTCGGATGCGGTTAATAAAAACTGGCTTGCCGGCTGGATCAGGAAAGGATGGAAAAATGTAAAAAATCCGGATCTATGGAAGCGTTTTGTATTACTTTATAATGCTCATCAGCCTAAAATGCATTGGATCAAAGGGCATGCCGGTCATTTTGAAAATGAACTTTGTGATAAACTTGCAGTAAAAGCCGCCAATGCAGGCAACCTTGATGTAGACTCTTATTTTGAAAATCAGGACAACCATACTTTATTTTAACGATTCATCATCACAACAATTATTAATAGACCACCTTTATTATAATTTTTCCCACGCAAACTTTTTGTAAAAAACATCACAAAGCAATTACAATAGAAACATTAGAGATCAAATTTTTATCTTAACTTTTTTCTGACTGTCCGGAATTTTCACAATTAAAAAAACTGTATTTTATGCTAAGTGAATGATCGACCGTATACTTCCGAAGATGAATCTTAATTTCCTATATTAATCAAACAGTTATTGTGAAAAACATTTATAAAATTAACCTGAGTTTGCGATAGATATTTTTTTAAAATAATTGATTTTCAAAACAATGTCATTTTATCGCAAAGCAAATACTACTTTTTGAAACGCTTTCAAGTTAAACAAGCCTCATCATTTATTAAAGCTATATAAGAAGTTGTATTACATTGACAAGTTTCAAGCCTCTGTCTATCGTAAATATTTGAAAATTATTTGATTAATATTTTTGTTTAGTTTTGCGTTTTACAGAGCTTTATGCCGAACTGATGTTAAATTAGGTATTAAGAATAACATACGATCAGGACTTTTTAATGTAAACCATGGATATCATATTTTATGAATTAGAATAATTTATAATTCTGACCTTATCATCAGCACATTTCAGCTTCCGTTTCAAAGTTTTGTAAGCATGGTGAAAGCAATCAAAATTAATTTCCAACTAACAAATTTCGAATGATTATAATATCTAATTAAATGATTTAACTATTCTTCTAAAAACAACCCGATATCTTACCAAATAACCATATATTTTCAACAAATTAACATCACACCTATATTTATTCCTAAGTATTTAATATATTTACACATCTAATTATAAAAATTCTGATAGATGAATAAAAATTTACTGTTTTATTTAACCATATTCCTATTCTCTGTTTTCGGAAAATTCAATTCCCAGACATACCAACTTTCCGGAAATCCAGTTGTGACAACAGGCTGGACTATGGTTTCACCTACAGTGGTCAATACGGATTTTATTCAGCTTACTGCTGATGCCAATAATCAATCCGGATCTATCAGGCTGAATGATCCTATCAACCTTAGATTCTGCGATAAGTGGAGAGTAGAATTTGATTTCAGAATGGATTCTAACCAGACTGCCAATGGCGATGGTCTTGCATTCTGGTATCTGGCAAATCCGCCGGTAGCAAGTGTGCTAGGATCAGGTCTCGGGGTTTCCCAAAATGCAGTAGGTTTTATTGCTGGTTTTGACACTTACAATAATACGACTACGGCTGTAATGAGCAAGGTCCATGTCGCGTACGGTCAGGTAGCCAATACTACCGATAATAATAATGTAGAATTTTTCAATACTGCCGGAAGCTCTTTTCATTCTCCGGATCTTAATACCACCCTGCCATTTCAGGGAACCACCTACAAGCATGTTGAAGTAACAGCACAGGTAGACCCGGCAACACCTGCAAACTGGATCGTACAGATAAAAATAGATAATACCGTAATCTGTAATCAGTCTTTTGCTCCGTCTGGAGCCGCCGCAGCAATGACTGTCGGATATTTCGGATTTTCAGCTTCTACAGGAGGAAACAGATCAAGACATTCTATTAAAAATGTAAAAATTTACACTGATAAGGTAAGTATTTTACAACCTTCTGTAACACAGTCTTTCTGCCCGAACCCTTCAACCGGATCTGCAACTACAAATCTGACATCATTTAATTCTCAGTTTGTTACAACTCCTGCCAATTACACATTCACTTATTCTGCAGGTGGAGCCACGATCAGCAATCCATCCGCATATCAGTTTAGTGCAAATACTACGGTCAATGTATTTATAAAAGACAACTCAGGGGTTTTATGTGATAACCCTGATGGTCAAATTCTCCTTACACTATCACCATTCACAGCCAGTAACACAACAATTTCAGAATGCAACAATAATAATGCAGCTACTGCTTCTTTTAATCTGACATCAGCAAATGTAAGTGCTGTACCCGGAATTGTAAAAAAATACTATAAAACGTTAGCAGACCTGAATGCCGGCACAAATGAAATTACAAATCCCACAGCATACATTTCTGCACCCGGAATTGTTTATGTAAAAGTTACAACCCCTCAGGGATGCAGCGGTAACGCACAGATAACTTTAAATTTCCTTCCACTTCCCGCAGCTAATGATGCAGTCTTAGAATCCTGTTTCAGTGCGGCTAATTCAACAGCGGCTCTCTTTGACTTAACATCTGCAAATGTTACATCTCAAACAGGCATAACCAAAAAATTCTATACATCATCAGCCAACGCTCTTGCAGGAACCAATGAGATTGTAAATCCTACCACGTATATCTCTACAGGAGCTGAAATTTATGTAAAAGTAACCAGCAGCAGCAATTGTTTCATCATCAAAAAAATCACTTTAAAAGTACTTCCGCCGGTAAGATCAACAGTATTGAAAGATAAAACAATATGCATAGATGAAAGAACAACTCTGGATGCCGGGACGGGATTCGATGCATATCTCTGGAGTACTGGTGAAACAACCTCTTCTATTCAGGGTGTATCTGTCGGAACATACTGGGTCAGCCTGAAAACAGGAAACTGTTTTACCGTACAGACCGTTGATGTAAAAGCAGCATCAAATCCTGTGATAGCAGGCATCAATATTTCCAACAATATGATAACAGTCAACGCAACAGGCGGAACTGCACCTTATCAATATTCTTTAAATGGATCAAACTGGCAGGATTCTAATGTTTTCACAGGACTTCCCAGAGGAGAAATCAAAGTTTTTGTAAAAGATTTCTATAACTGTGAACCTGTACAAGTACAGATTACCATTCCAAATCTGCTTAATGCAATCACTCCAAATGGAGACAATAAGAATGATTTTATAGATTATTCAGCATTAGCATATAAAAAGAATCTGGTATTTATCGTCTACGACAGATATGGAAACAAAAAATATGAAGCCGACAAATTGAGAAACTTCAAATGGGACGGAACCTCCGGAGGAAAAAAACTGTCTACGGGAACTTACTGGTACACAATTTCCTGGAATGAAAATGACAAAAACAATACTCTTACACAATATAACGGGTGGGTGCTTGTAAAAAACAGAGAATAATCTCCTCAAAAAAATCACTCCATACAGGAGTGATTTTTAGTTCTTTGATAATTGTATTAAAATTCAATCCATTGATCTCTTTTTAATAATCCTGCACAATACCATACAATTAAAAGCGTATAATATCAACTTTAATAGACATTTCACTTTAATTATTACACCAATAAACTTTTAAAATATTTGATTAAAATAACCCTTTTTAATATTCTAACAACCTATTCAATCTAAATAAAATGAAGAAAACACTACTACTTTACCTCTCAGTAATTCTTTTATTCTTCGCTCAGAGCAACGCTACAGCTCAAACGTATCAGCTTACAGGAAACCCGGTCAATACTACAGGTTGGGACATTGTTCCATCCGCAGTTGTAAGCGGAGATTTTGTACGGCTTACCGCTGACCAGACCAGTCAGTTTGGAGCAATAAAACTTTCTGATCCCATTAATTTAAAATACTGTGATAAATGGAAAGTTGAATTTGATTTCAGAATTGATGGGAATGGCACCACTGCCTACGGAAGAGGTGATGGCCTCACTTTTTGGTATTTATCAAACCCGCCGACAGCTTTTACGACCGGCGGAGGATTGGGAATCCCGGCCAATGCTAACGGACTGATGGTTGCTTTTGATATTTTCAACAATTCTACAGAAGGCCAGATGAGCAAAGTTCATCTTCTCTATGGTACTAACAATACACCTGCCGGAAATCCTAACGTAGAGTATAATATGACTCCCGGTAGTACATTTCACTCTCCTGATTTACAAGCTACGCAACCTTTCGTAGGAGCCAATTACAAGCATGTTGAAGTAAATGGAGAAGTAGATCCTGCCAATACGAACAACTGGATTATCCAGATAAGAATAGACGGAGTTGTCATCACCAATCAATCTTTCGCACCTTCAGGTGGTGCAATCGGAATGACAACAGGATATTTTGGATTTTCATCCGGAACCGGAGCTGCGAGCGCAAGACATTCTATTAAAAATGCGAAAATATTTATTGACAAAGTCCCTATTTTGCAAAGTACCATCACCCCGTTTGTATGTACCAACCCATCTACAGGAAATGGTTTTGTTGATTTAACTTCGTATGCTTCGCAGTTTGTAAATACCCCTTCTAATTATATAATTATTTATTATGTATTGGGAAGCTCTACACCGATTGCGACACCTACGAACTTTCAGTATACAGGAAATACAACAATAACTGTAGTAATTAAAGATCCTTCATCAACATTATGTGATAATGGTGATGCGAGAATTATTTTAAATCCAACTCCGTTTGAAGCTGCAGATGCCTCATTAACCAAATGTAACAATAACAATGCAGGTGTTGGGATCTTTAATTTAAATGATGCTGCCGTTACGGGATTAGCCGGAGTGACAAAACAGTATTATCCAACTCTCGCAGATTTGACTGCAGGAACCAATCAGATCACGAACTTTACAGCATTCCCTGCCGCTTCAGGTACAACCATCCATGTAAAAGTAACAACAGCTCAGGGCTGTGTGGACAATGCAATAATTACACTTAATACTTTCCCACCGGTAGTCGTAAATGATGCAACATTAAGAGCGTGTTCAGAACCAACTAATCCTTCATTAGGAATATTTAACCTGACGAATGCCGTCGTAACTTTAGAATCAGGAATAACTAAAAAATATTATCCTTCTCTGACTGATGCGGTCAACGGGACTAATGAAATCAACACTCCTGCAGGTTACACCGCACCTAGTGGAGTTATCTATATCCGTGTAACAAATGCAAACGGATGTTTCAACGTTGCTAAGGTAACATTGATCGTTATTGCTCCTGTATATTCTACAATTTTAACCGACAAAATAATTTGTATTGAGAACAAAACCACTCTGGATGCAGGGCCGGGTTTTACAGCATACGAATGGAGCACAGGAGCAACGACTCAAACCATTACCGATGTAGGTGTAGGTACTTATTGGGTAAAACTGAAAACAGGTGATTGCGTCTCAACACAGAATGTTAAGATTTACGCATCAGAACAGCCAGTTATTACATCCATCGATATTTCAAATACAACGATTACGGTAAATGTAAATGGAGGAACTCCGGCATATCAATATTCATTAGACAATGTGAATTGGCAGGACTCTAATATATTTACAGGAATTTCCAGAGGTATGCATAAAATTTATGTAAGAGATGTTTATCACTGTGAACCTATTGAAGTAAATATTACAGTTCCAAATTTAATTAATGTGATTACTCCAAATGGTGACGGAAAGAATGACTATATTGATTATTCAGCCCTGGCCGGCAAATTAGATTTGACATTTAATGTTTTTGACAGATACGGATCAAAGCTTCATCAGGGAGACAAAACCAACAGATACATCTGGGACGGTACTGCCAACGGTAGAAAAGTTCCTACAGGAAGTTACTGGTATTCTGTCACATGGAACGAGAACAATAAGACTAAAACTCCTGTCAAATTTTCAGGCTGGATTATGGTAAAAAATAGAGACTGATTTTTTTCATTATTTAATTATATTGTGATCACTCCCCTAAAAAAGGAGTGATTTTTTAATTAAAAAATTTAAAACCAGATTTTGGCACAAAACTGTCTGTATTCATAATTCAATTCTTAAATTTGTCTCCATGAATTATTTGGAAGCTTTAAGCAGAAGATATTCTGTGAAAAAATTTAATCCTGAAGTGACCATTCCGCAGGAACTGCTTCTCAATATTCTTGAGTCAGGAAAACTGGCAGCAAGTTCTCTTGGTCTTCAGCCTTATAAAATATTCGTGGTTGAAAGCTCCGCAATGAAAGAAAAACTGATACCGGCTTTCTATAATCCATCACAAATTTCAACCTGCTCACATCTCATTGTACTGATTTCAAAAAAAAACATGGATGAGGTCTATCTTGACGGATATTTTAATCATATTTCTAAAGTTCGTGATCATTCTGTGGAAGATTTAAATCCTTTCAAAAAAAGCATCACCGGTCATTTCAACCGGCAGGAGCATGATGATATTCTTAACTGGGCAGAAAAACAGTCTTATATTGTATTAGCCAATTTAATGTATGCTGCAGCAATAGAAAACATTGATACCTGCCCGATGGAAGGCTTCAGACAGGATCTTATTGAAGAAATCTTAGAGATCAACCCAGAGATAGAAAAAGTGACTGTAACATTGGCATTAGGCTACCGATCGGAAGAAGACGAGTTCCAGCACATGAAAAAAGTAAGGAAACCAAATGAAAAATTGTTTAAATTTATTTAATTATTTAGACGGTTGTCTTAAAGTAACAATATGATAAAAGCGGATGTATTAGTCATTGGTTCCGGAATTTCCGGACTTTCTTATGCCATTAAAGTTTCAGAACAGCTTCCCGATGCAAAAATAATCATTGTAACAAAATCTGACGAAGACGAGAGCAACACAAAATATGCTCAGGGTGGACTGGCAGTCGTTACAGATTCCAAAAATGATAATTTTGAAAAACATATTGAGGACACCATGCGTGCCGGTGATGGTGAGAACAAACGTGATGTTGTGGAAATGGTGGTCAAAGAAGCTCCTGCACGATTTAACGAAATTGTTGAATGGGGAGCTAATTTTGACATGAAGAACGGAGAGTTTGCATTAGGAAGAGAAGGTGGTCATACAGAAAACAGAATCGTACATCACAAAGATATCACCGGCTTTGAAATAGAAAGAGCCTTACTGGAAACTGTGAAAAGCAGTCCGAATATTGAAATCCTTGATCATCATTATGTTATTGATATTATTACCCAGCACCATGTTCCGGGAAAAGAACTTAACGAAGGAGAGATCAATTGTTATGGTGCCTATATTTTAGATGAAAAATCCAAATCTATAAAAAAAATCACGTCTAAGATTACTTTGGCCGCAACAGGAGGAGCAGGACATGTTTACAAAAACACAACCAATCCTGTGATTGCAACAGGTGACGGAATCGCTTTTGTAGCCCGTGCCAAAGGTAAAGTAACCAATATGCAGTATTACCAGTTTCATCCGACTGCACTGTACAGTAAACTTGACGGTATGCTGTTTTTAATTTCGGAGGCTGTGAGAGGAGACGGCGCAAAACTGAGAACAAAAAAAGGCGAAAAATTCATGCAGAAATATGATGAGCGTGAAGAACTTGCCTCAAGAGACATTGTGGCAAGAGCCATAGATGCAGAGATGAAAGTTACCGGAGACGAATTCGTAGGACTTGACTGCAGGGATATGAATCACGAAAGATTTCTGGAACATTTTCCAAATATTTATAAAAAATGTAAGGATGAAGGCATTGACCCCTTCACCCAACTAATCCCCGTCGTTCCGGCATGTCATTACCTGATGGGAGGGATTGAAGTGGATAAAGACGGGCAGTCTTCACTTAATAATTTATTCGCTGTAGGAGAATGTACCAATTCAGGATTACATGGCGCCAACCGACTGGCATCAAACTCCTTACTGGAAGGATTGGTTTTCGGGCATAATGCTGCCATGAAAACAGTTGAATTACTAAATGAAAATAATTTTAATTTTGATGATCTCAAGGCAGTTCCCGAATGGAATGAGGAAGGCATGAAAATCATCGATGAAATGGTCATTGTATCTTACCTGAGAAAACAGCTTCAGGAAATGATGAGTGATCTGGTAGGAATCGTAAGAAGCAACAGGCGTCTGGAAATGGCACTCCGAAAACACCAGGAAATCGCCGCTGCAGTTGATGAGATCTACCACTACTCTATCCTGTCACCTCAACTTTCAGAACTTAGAAACCTGACAACTGTTGCCCACCTCATTATCACCCAATCCATGGAAATGAAACAAAATAAAGGGGCATTCTACAATAAAGATTTAGCTTTAGCATAACTGATTCAGTAAAAAGATATGAAAAGACCAGACTACGTAAGCGATAAAGTTTTAAAACAATTCATCAAAAATGCATTGGAAGAAGATATTCAGGACGGAGATCACTCTACCCTGTCAACAATTCCAAAGGATTTGGAGCAGAGTGCGAAACTTCTGGTCAAAGAAAACTGCATCCTCGCCGGCGTTGAACTGGCAGAAATAATTTTTAGAACGTTTGATAAGAATTTAAAAGTTGAAAAATTCATAAAAGACGGTGAGACAGCAAAAGTAGGCGATGTAGCTTTTATTGTAACAGGAAGTGCACGATCTATTCTATCAACAGAAAGACTGGTTTTAAACTGTATGCAGCGGATGAGCGGTATTGCAACCCTTACTCAGGATTGGGATTCAAGATTACTGGGTACAAAGACCAAACTGTTGGACACCCGGAAAACGACACCAAATTTCAGAGTTTGTGAAAAATGGGCGGTTGCTATTGGGGGAGGAACCAATCACAGGTACGGCTTGTATGATATGATTATGCTGAAAGACAATCATATCGATTACAACGGAAGCATTACCAATGCTGTGAAAATGGCAAAAAAATACCTGAAAAGCATAAAGAAGAAGATGAAGATAGAAGTTGAAACCCGTACTTTAGAAGAAGTACAGGAAGCGATCAATGCAAAAGTCGACAGGATCATGCTAGACAATATGGATATTGAAACCATGCAAAAAGCAGTTAGGCTTATCAATGAATCTTGTGAAAGTGAGGCTTCAGGTGGAATTAAAAGGGATATGTTAAGAGAAATTGCCAGTACCGGTGTAACCTATATATCTGTAGGAGCTTTAACGCATTCTGCAAAAAATATTGATCTCAGTCTTAAAGCTATTATGTAAAGCATTGTATTTTTAACAATAATAAACATTATTTTTTAAAAATACAATAATATGATTTTTTTCACTTAAAAATCCAAATTTTCATAAATCACTCTATATCAATGCTTTGTACTTTATTAAGACTGATTAAAAATTAACATTAAGTTAATAAGAGTTAAAATTTTTTTGTCGAATTTTGCAAAAAAATTAATTCTAACTATTACTTAAGATTATGAAATTAATCAACAAATCGATGCTAACTGTGATGATATCACTCTCAACAGCCAGCGTTTATTATGCACAACAAGTTCAGGATACTGTTGACACAAGATCAAGAGATATTGAGCAGGTTGTCATCGCAGGAGTTGCAGATATCGCCAAAGATAGAAAGACTCCTGTTGCTGTTTCTACGATTAAAGAAGCACAAATTCAGGAGAGAATTGGAAACCAAGAACTTCCCGAACTTTTAAATGTTACACCTTCTGTATACGCTACAAAAGCAGGTGGTGGTTTTGGAGATTCAAAACTAAACATTCGTGGCTTTGGTCAGGAAAACATTGCTGTAATGGTAAATGGGATGCCAGTAAATGACATGGAAAACGGTGCTGTTTTTTGGTCAAACTGGGCAGGTCTTTCTGATGTAACTACTGCACTACAGGTACAGAGGGGGTTAGGAGCGTCAAAATTAGCCATCGCTTCTGTTGGTGGAACAATGAACTATATTACGAGAGCTGCCGACAAAAAACAAAGCGGTAGAGTAACATTAGGATTAGGGAATGATGGCTTTCTAAAAACTGTGTTTTCTTATAATACAGGAAAATCTGCTTCAGGATGGTCCTCTTCATTTCTAATGGGTAGAACTTCGGGTGCTATGTACGCAAATGGGACTGATTTTGAAGCCTATAACTATTATTTTGCTTTAGGATATCAGCCAAACAAAAAGCATGACCTTCAGTTTACAATAACAGGAGCTCCTCAATGGCATAATCAGAGATCAACTTCAACAACGATTCAAAATTATATTAAATATAACAGTGATCAGGATGGTACTCCCAACAGAAGATACAATGCAGACTGGGGATATAGAGATGGGGAACAGTTATCCAACAGAGTAAATTATTATCACAAACCTGTAATGTCTCTAAACTGGGATTGGAAGATGAGTGAAAATTCAAAATTAAATTCAGTATTCTACGCTTCTTTTGGTAGAGGTGGCGGTACCGGTGATATCGGTAGAATACCAACAGGTGTAGGCACGAACACTGGTTTTGTGAACAGCTTTGTAACTCCTGACGGACAAATCGATTACGACAAGATCTTTAATACAAATGCTACTATTAACCCTCAAACCGCTGCACAGGGGAGCACTTTAGTAAGAAGATCGTCAATTAACTCTCACAACTGGTTTGGAGCTATTATCAGTTTCAATCATAAATTTAATGAAAATTTAAATTTCACCATTGGAACAGACAACAGGTATTATTACGGTTACCATTATCAGATTATTTCAGATATGTACGGAGCTTCCGGCTACAAAGATATTACAAACAAAAACTTCTTCACTGCTCCCGGAAATGTATATACCGTAACTCCTAGAGTTGTTACCAATAGATTTGCTCCCAGAGCTACAGGGAATCCTTTTGGCGGAAAAATAAACAACGATGAAGATAAAATAGGATATGATAATGATGGTGAAGTATTATGGTATGGAGGTTTTGGTCAGTTAGAGTATTCTAATGACAAGTTATCGGCTTTTGTTTCCGGTGCATTGTCTAATCAATCTTTCCAGAGAATTGACAATTTCATCATTGACGGAGTGACTTTATTAAACGGTCAGCAGGCAGGATACAAAAACTCTACAGCTGCTAATGCACAAATCGCTCAGCCTACTGCAGCAAACCCTGCACTTAATACAAAAACAGGTTTTAAAGATATCGTAGGATACAACATGAAAGCTGGTGCCAACTATAACATAGATGATCATCATAATGTGTATGCCAATATTGGATACTATTCTAAGCAGCCATTTTTAAATGCAGTATATCCAAATCAAAAGAATTACTTAAACCCAAATCTCACCAACGAAAAAATATTTGGTCTTGAAGGAGGTTATGGTTTCCGTTCTTCTATCTTTGATGCGACCCTGAATGTCTACAGAACTGAATGGAAAGACCGATTCCAAAGAAGAGGAGGGCTTACACAAACTTATCCGGATCCAACAAACCCAAGTACGACTATAACTACGAATCAAGCTTACTCAAATATTCAGGGAATCACTGAAATCCACCAGGGAATAGAGTTAGAATTGACCGCAAAGCCTCACAGAATGTTAGACTTGTTTGGTATGGTTTCATTTAATGATTATCATTATAAGGGCAATGCGCAAGGGAATATTTTCACTGAAAATAATGAACAAATTGGAACAGATTCTCAGACTCTCTTTTTAGATAAAGTAAAAGTGGGAGGTTCTGCACAGACCACAATGGCAGGAGGTTTTACATTCAAACCTTTAGATTGGTTTTCATTTGATGCAACTTACAGAGGTGTTAAAAATCTATATGCTAATTTGAATATTTTGAACTTCCAAAATGAAGAATCCAGAGAAAAAGGTTCTTTAGAATTACCATCATTTGGTCTACTAGACCTCGGAATTTCTTTTAAAATTAAATTGAAAGATCCAAAACAGTTCTTTACATTGAGAGGTAACGTGTACAACCTTTTAGACAAAACATATATTGCCGAGTCTAATACAAATATTCACGCAAACCTTTCAAAATCTGAATATGCCGCAATTAATTCTACCCGTACTCCCGCTCAGATTGAGAGTGATTACGCAGCATACCAATCTGCCGGAAACTGGAATGGTGTAAGTCAGCAAAACCAGGTTTACTTTGGTTATGGTACCACCTGGGCTGCAACAGTAGCATTCAATTTCTAATAAATTTAAAACTTATTCAATACCAAATCCCGGCTTTCGCCGGGATTTTTTTTATATTTGTATACTTAATAAACAGAAAAAATAGAAGTATGGATCTTTACAAAATTTTGCTGAGCGCACATAAGGGCTTTGCCTATCTTGAGCTCGCTCTAACCTCCTTATTTATTATTGCTCTCCTTACCGTAATGTTCGGGTACAGCGGTAAAGTAAGTAAGTTCCTTAGAAAAATCACGCTTTTTACCATGATTTTCTTCCACGTTCAATTTCTGATCGGTATCGTAATGCTGATCATGAACTTTACAAAAGGTCTGGACATGGGATCGGTAATGAAAAATGCTGATTTGAGATTTCAGTATGTAGAACATCCGTTTTCCATGCTCGTTGCTGCAGTTCTGATGACCATCATCAACAAAAAAGTAAAATCCAACGATACAATTTCTTTAGGAATTGTCATCATGGGATTGATCGCAGTAGGTTTATTTGCATTTGCATTTCCATGGACAAGAGTCTTTGGAGCTTAATTATATATTAACTTAAATTTTTTATTCAGACAACAAAAATCGCAATGCCTGAAAAAATGACATTCTCATGCTTAAGATGCGATTACCTATAATCTTAAAAACAATTTTATTTACTTATGAAAGTAGCTGTAGTAGGTTCAACAGGAATGGTTGGACAAGTGATGCTTAAAGTTCTCGAAGAGAGAAATTTCCCCGTAACAGAATTAATTCCGGTAGCTTCGGAAAGATCTATTGGTAAACAGGTGAAATATAAACAGGTAGATTATACTATCGTAAGCATTGACGACGCTATAGCTGCCAAACCGGATATCGCAATTTTCTCTGCAGGTGGATCAACTTCCCTGGAATACGCGCCGAAATTTGCAGAAGCAGGGATTACGGTTATTGACAACTCCTCTGCATGGAGAATGGATCCAACCAAAAAATTAGTTGTTCCGGAAATCAATGCTGATGTTTTGACCAGAGAAGACAAGATTATTGCGAATCCCAATTGTTCTACCATCCAGTTGGTGATGGTTTTAGGTCCGCTGAATAAAAAATATGATTTAAAAAGAGTCATTGTTTCCACTTACCAGTCTGTAACAGGTACAGGAAAAGCTGCAGTGGATCAGTTAAACGGAGAAATCAACGGTGATGACTCTGTTGCTAAAGTTTATCCTTACCAGATCTTTAAAAATGCCTTACCACACTGTGATGTATTTTCTGATGATGATTATACTAAGGAAGAAATTAAACTGATGAAAGAACCTAAAAAGATTTTAGGAGACGACACATTTAATCTGACGGCAACAGCAGTAAGAGTTCCGGTACAGGGAGGACATTCCGAAAGTGTCAATATCGAATTTGAAAACGAATTCGAGCTTGATGAAGTAAGAAAAATTTTATCTGAAACACCTGGAGTGATCGTCATGGATAACGTTAAAAATAACGAATACCCCATGCCGCTCTACTCAGAAGGAAAAGATGAAGTTTTTGTCGGAAGGATCCGGAGAGATCTCTCACAGCCCAAAACACTCAATCTCTGGATTGTGGCAGACAATCTGCGAAAAGGAGCTGCTACCAACGCAGTACAGATCGCAGAATACTTAGTCGCTAACAACTTAGTATAAACTAACAAAAAAGAAAAGAGTCTCCGAAAGAGATTCTTTTTTTTATCATAAGCTTTGAGCAGCCTGTACTTTCCATCAGCTTTCAGGATAACTTGGTAAAGAATGGGATAGAATAGTGAGATATAAAGCTGGAATCTAAAGTCTCTGGAAAAACACAGGTTAAAAAAACAGAAAAAGAAAAACTCGCAATCAAAAAAATGACAGCAGAAAATACCAGTAAAGATAAAATAGGTTTCCAGAAAATTATTGCCGTTGTGGGAATTATTTTATTCATTGGAAAAATTATCGCGTGGAAACTAACCAATTCAGATGCAGTATTTTCTGATGCCATGGAAAGTATTGTAAACGTTATCAGTGCCTTTATGGGACTGTATTCTTTGCATCTGGCATCAAAGCCTAAAGATGAAGACCATCCTTACGGCCACGGAAAAGTAGAGTTTGTTACAGCAGGAATAGAGGGTGCCCTGATTGCCATTGCCGGAATTATGATTATTTACGAAGGCATCAACAGTCTGGTTACCGGAAGAGTTCTTAAAGGACTTGACTGGGGAATTGCCATCATTGCCGTCACGGCAATCGTCAATTACTGTCTTGGTTACATTTCTATAAAAAAAGGTAAAAAACAGAACTCTCTGGTTCTTATTGCTTCAGGAAAACATTTGCAGTCAGACACCTTTACTACCCTTGGAGTAGTTGTCAGTCTAATTATAGTTTACTTCACCGGGATTTACTGGATAGATTCGGTGGTTGCTTTATTTTTTGGTTTTTACATCATTTTTGTGGGGTACAAAATCGTAAGAAAATCCTTAAGCGGAATTATGGATGAGCAGAACCCGGAAATCCTGAACAGCATTATCGAACTTTTGGAAAAAAACAGGAAAATAGAATGGATTGATATTCACAATATGAAAATCCAGCAATTCGGATCCTCTCTTCATATTGACGCCCATATTACACTACCCTGGTATTACAGCCTCCGTGATGCCCATAAAGAGATGGAAAATGTTATACTCCTGCTAGCAAAAAACACAGACCGGACAGTCGAATTTAATTTCCATATGGATGACTGTAAGCCCATATCCTGCCCGGTCTGCCAGATCATGGACTGCCCGGTTCGCGAGCAGGCATTTGTCAGAAGATTGGAATGGGCCGCTGAGAATATTACCCGCGTGGAAAAACATACTGTTGAATAATACCGGGAACATATTATGCCATCTATGAGACGGACAGTATTCTTCAGAAGCTTTTTCCGGCTCTCCGCTCATACTCCTCGCCCAACCGCTATATGATGGCCAACGCCTGCTGTGGGGTAACCGCTGCGATCCGGGCTAGTGGCGGGTACAGTCAAAAATAAATGACACCAAAATTCCTATCTGATACTGTAAATATATCCGAATCTGATGTGCTCTGATTGATTACGTAACTCATTCATCGAAATTTTCACGTGATCAACCTCAACAGAATTGATTAGAGATAACCAATGATAGTTATTTGACTTGATAATCATTGCAGTTGATCGGGCTGGCAGAGTCACCACAACTGAAGAATCCCTGATCTTTTTATCAGGTGAATTTAAATTACTTATTTTACGGGGTTTGAATTTTTTTGCATTGAAAGTACCTTCCACATATCTTACATCCAATTTATTGAGGGACAGAACTGAAGAATCAGAAAGTTCAGTATCGAAGGTGACTGTAATAACTTTATTCTCATTCGACAGATTTTGAATATAAAGATAAGTAGGAACTGAGCATCCATAAAAAGACAACAGCAAAAGCAGGCAGAGAATACGTCTGATATTTTTCAAAACAATCACTGTCTTTATCATGATGTTAAACTTTAGGTAAAATATTTCTTCTGTAGTAGAATAGCGGAACAATCAACAGGAGAATCAGTGGCTGAATCACAAACCTCCGCATATAAAATGAAAAAAGATGTCCTGTTTCAAATCTGTCGTAGATACAGAACAGGTAGATTGGGAACGTTATTGCAAATATAATTGAGATTAGAACAGCTCCCTGTACTGTCCATTCCTTATTTTTAAATAAAGAATGAATAATTACACAGGAGAAAAAAAGATTCAGTATAAATCTGAAGAGATAACCAATCACTAATCTCCCCCATTCAAATTCCGGAAACGGAATATTTTTATTTGCTTCATGAAAGTAAGTGAGGAAAGGATCATAGAAAATCCTGTCTTCCATCATTCTTACTGCGATAAGCCCGGAAATTCCGGCTAAAACAAGAAACCAGTTAAAAATTTTCATCTTTTTAAAGCAAAAAATTTAATCCAGACCAGCCAGAGAATGACAACACTTCCATAAATAAACGCCGGGAACAAATAATCATGTCCTAATTTATTATATTGAGGATAATCACGGGTCAGGATATTCAGCCCTACAATTCTCAAAACATTCATTACATAAAGCGCTAAAAACCCTAAAGCAACAAAAACAAAAGTTTTAGCTCCTTTGTAAAATGCAAAAACAAAAGAGACAAAAAGAATGATCACAGAAATGGCATTACACCCCTCAACCATTCTCGTTACATATTGTTTTTTGACATAGAAATAGACCTGTTCACCATGAAGATCATCATACAAAAGCGTTGGAATATCCAACCTGTTTTGTATCCACATTACCTGGCCGGCTATCATCCTGGAATAAGGGTCCAGTCCCTGCGCCTTATAACTGTTCAGGTAAAACTGGTAGGCAAAAAGCAACACCAAGTAGATAATGATGAAGCGAAGCAGAATCCCCAAAACCGGTTTAAAGTCCTTTAGCATTATGCAAAGATAAAGATTCGACTGTAAATTAGTATATTTGTTTCCATATTATGACTTCTGAAAAAGCAAAAAGATTTTTTGAAAACCATTTTGGCAAAAAATCAACTGAATTTGTCACGTTAGCTCAAAGCGGTTCTGCAAGAGTCAATTTTCTGGCTGAAAATCAAAACGGAAAATATATTGTCACCTGTAATGAAAATATTCAGGAGAATGAAAGTTTTCTCTATTTTTCAAAGATTTTTTCAGATCTACACCTCAACACTCCGGATATATTCAAGGTGTCTGATGACCGTAAAATGTACATCCAGGAATTCTTAGGAACCCATACATTTTCTGATATCATTGCTGAAGACGGGGTATCCGAAAATGTAGAATCTTTAGTAAAGCAGACATTAGAAAAACTGTTTTCCCTGCAAACGCTGACACAGGATCAGATTGATTTTACCCGGACTTTCGAGTATGAAAGTTATGATGAACTACCCGTCATGCACGACCTTTTTTATTTTAAGAATTTTATTGCAGATGTTCTGGAACTTGAATATCACAAGTCTGATCTTCTGAAAGAATTTAAAAATCTCATCAATCTTATCGAACATATTGAGCCTAAAGGTTTAATGATCCGGGACTTCCAGGCAAGAAACATTATGGTAGACCAGAATAACAGTGTATCATTTATTGATTATCAGTCGGCGATGAAAGGTCCTTTGATGTACGATGTGATCTCCTTCCTGTTTCAGGCTAAAGCAAATTTCCCTGAGGATTTCAAAAAAAATATGCTTAAATTTTACATTCAACAATTTGACAATCAAGAAATTCAGACTCAACTAAAAAAATCAGTTAAGCCCATTCAGTTAATACGATTTCTACAGGTTTTAGGCGCCTATGGTTTTCGGGGATTAGTTCAGCGAAAACAACATTTTATTTCCAGCATTAATAAAGGGATAGAAAATATTACAGAATTTTCAAGCCATTGGAAAGCAATGAAAAATTATCCGGAGCTTAAAAAAGTAATTGATCAGCTAAGTACGGAGAAAACAAAATTAAAAATAGAAGAAATATTAAGTAAATAATGAATGATTAATGATCACCGTCTCAGAATCCATTATCGCTGATCAATCATAAAAAAATAAAATATGTTGCACATAGACATCCACAGTTTTTCATACAAAAAAGGAGGTATACCCAAAGACCATTCAGGAAATGGAGGCGGTTTCACATTCGACTGTCGTGGAATTTTAAATCCGGGAAGAGTGGAGGAATATAAAATCCAGACAGGAAACGACATCGGTGTTCAGGAATATCTCGAAACAAAGACAGATATGCCCAGATTCTTAGAATTGATCAAAGACATGGTTTCCATCAATATCGATAATTATCTTGGAAGAGGTTTTGAAAACCTGCAAATTAATTTCGGCTGCACCGGCGGACAGCACAGATCCGTATATTCAGCGATTAAGATCGCACATTTCATAGAAGAGAAATACGGCAGTCAGGTAGAAATAAGCCTGCATCATGACGAACAGCACCAACTTAATCATAAGTAATGGGTAATGAGTAATAAGTAATGTTTTTAACTTCGTTATTTTATTATTATTCATTGCCTATTACTTATTACCCATTACCTATTATTCATCACTCATCACCCATATCCTATGAAGGCACTGATTTTTGCAGCAGGGAAAGGAACCCGGCTGAAACCCTTTACTGATCATCACCCGAAAGCTCTTGCCAAGGTAAACGGAATTCCGCTTCTGGAGAGAAATATAACCTATCTGAAAGGTTTTGGAATTACAGATTTCGTGATCAATGTGCATCATTTCAGTGATCAGATTGTTGATTTCCTGAAAAAGAATGACCACTTCAACTGCAGGATTGAGATCTCAGACGAGTCCGAAGAACTTCTTGAAACCGGCGGAGGATTGATATTTGCCAAAAAATTTCTTGATCATGGTGAAGACTTCCTGATCATGAATGCAGACATCCTTACCGATATTAATATTAATAAATTTGTAGAATACCACAAGAAGATTAAAGATTTTGCTACTTTAGCAGTATCGGATAGGGAAAGCTCACGAAAATTGCTATTCAACGATGATCTGGTACTGAGAGGATGGCTTAACATCCAGTCAGGTGAACAGAGGCTGGCAGAATTTAATAAAGGATTTAAGCCTTATGCATTCAGTGGTGTGCACTGTATTAATCCGGTCATTTTTGACAAGATAAAAAGGAGGGGGAAATTTTCTGTAATGGAAGAATATCTGGATCTGATGCAGACCGAAAAAATTCACGGATTTCTGCATGACAGTATCCTGATTGATGTAGGAAGACCGGCATCTGTTACAGAGGCCGAAAAATATTTTAAATAAAGAAGATATGGGAATTGAAGGAAGTAGGGATGAAAGTTTACAAAATCCTGAATTAGATAGTAACGAATCAATATTACATAATAGTTTCAGACAAAAAACGTGGGACGAGATTGTCACCAAAGACAGCTGGATGGTCTTCAAAATCATGGCAGAATTTGTGGATGGTTACGAGAAAATGGCTAAAATAGGCCCCTGTGTTTCTATTTTTGGTTCTGCCAGGCTGAAACCGGACACCCGGTATTACGAAATGGCGGTGGAAATCGCTGAAAAAATAACAAAGATAGGTTTTGGAATCATTACCGGTGGCGGTCCCGGAATCATGGAAGCTGGCAATAAAGGCGCATTCAATGCAAAAGGAAAATCAATAGGACTCAATATCGACCTGCCTTTTGAGCAGCATTTCAATCCCTTTATCAGCAAAATGTACTCTCTTAACTTCGATTACTTCTTTGTAAGAAAAGTCATGTTTGTCAAATACTCTCAGGGCTTTATTGTGATGCCGGGAGGCTTTGGAACCCTGGATGAACTCACCGAAGCGATTACACTCATTCAAACCAATAAAATAGGAAAATTCCCGATTGTTCTTGTAGGATCGGAATTTTGGGGAGGACTCTTAGACTGGTTTAAAGATACGCTGTTAAAAGAAGGTATGATTTCAACAGACGATCTTGATCTATACCGTGTGGTAGATACCGCTGACGAAGCTGTGGAGCATATCAGAGCATTTTATGAAAAATATGCTGTCAACGTTAACTTTTAATTGGCATTATATTTGACCAAATTTAATTTACTAAGATGATTAACAATCAAGAAATTATGATGAAAAAATTTTTATCCATATCAGGTATTTTGTCATTACTTGTCTTTATGAGTTTCATGACTGCAGATTTTTTCTCATCAATGACGAAAGTCGATTATATTGATGGCAGCAAGACATTGAAATTTACAACAAAGATGAATACCAGTCATATTTCGGATGCCATTAAAATCAACCGAAGTACTGCAGGCTTTGAAGCCGAAGTGAAGAAATATGTAAACAATAATTTTGATGTTTATGTAGACGGAACTCCTAAAACATTAACTTTTACAGGAAGTCAGGTGAGTGGAGAAACGGTGTGGGTCTATTTTGAAACTGCAGGGGTTTCGGAGATAAGCAGTTTAAAAATCAGGAACAGTATTCTTTTAAGTGCTTTTCCAAAACAGATCAACCTTGTTAATATTGCGTATAAAGGATCACAGAAAACCATGAATTTCCAAAGGGGAAAAGAAATTAACGAAGTATCCTTTTAATAAAAATTTTAATGTAAATTATAAATCCACTGCAATTGCAGTGGATTTTTTTTGCAAAAAAATTGTAATCATGAATAAAAATAATTAAATTAGCATAAACAGTTAAAAACACAAACGATGAAAAAGAATCACAGCATTGCCTGCCTGCTTTGTTTTACAGTTCTGTCATTCGGACAGGAAGTAAAGTGGCAACGAAGCATCCAATCATCTTCTCAGGACTTCCTTTCGCAAGAACCACCACCATCGACCAGCAGCATCTCATCAGCGGAAGTGCCATTCAAAGCTCCAACCTTCAATAGGCTAAAGGATCTCAGAACAATGGGTACGACTTTAAAATCATCAAGCTCAATCAAAACGGCGATACCATATTTGAAAAATATTTCTCAGGAAAGAAACCATGATTTCCTGGCTGCAACCGTTGCTACACAGGAGGGTGGATTTGCCATAGTAGGAACTTCGTACTCCGGAAAAGGGCTGGATAAAAAAGAGGATTCCAAAGGAGGCTCAGATCTATCGTTGATAAGAACAAATCCAGAGGGAAATGAAATCTGGCAGAAAACATTAGGCACAGCCCAGGACGATGAAGCAAGAGCGGTCATCCAGACCACTGACTTAGGATTTGTTGTTGCAGGCAATGTACAGAACTCACCCCGAAGGTTTCGGTTCTAAAGATGTCATGATCATCAGGCTCGATAAGAACGGAAAAGAACTTTCCCAGTTGATCCTCGGGGGAAGAGGAAATGATGAAGTGGAAAAAATGATCCCGACCGCTGACGGCGGTATTCTGTTGGGCATGTATTCAAGGAATGCATCCTCCACCAATTAATCACGCCTCCTTCGGGAATCAGGGAAGTCTATCTCTATGATACTGCCAACAGGCTCAAAGAAATCAGGGAGAACAATGCAACAGGCAAGATCCTGAAAGAATTCAAATACAATTACAAACACTAAAACACATCTCATGAAAAAAATAATCATCCCGATCAGTGCCCTGTTTGTAGTGGGCCTGTCCCATGCACAAAGCACGAATCTGAGCACAAACGAAAACTATGTATATACGAAAACCTATTTAGATTATACAGGAACAACTCCTTCCAAAACCGCTGAAACCGTTCAGTATATCGACGGCCTGGGAAGACCCAAACAGGTCGTTAATATTAAAGCCTCACCTACAGGAAAAGATGTTGTGACCCACATCGAATACGACGGATTCGGAAGACAGGTGAAGGATTACCTTCCCGTACCGCAGTCGAACACTCTGAATGGAGCCATCGTTCCCAATCCCCTTGCCAATGCCACACAGCCTGAGATCTACGGAGCTGAGAAATTCTATGCGGAGAAGATCCTTGAGAACTCTCCCTTGGACCGCATTCAGCAGCAGATCCAGGTGGGAAATGATTGGACTGGCAAGCCTGTCAAATTTGAATACGATGCCAACACAGAAGGAGAAGTAAAAAAATATACCGCAAGCTTTAATTATTCAACGTTTGAATCACAGATCACGCTGTCGGCAACCGGTTACGGAGCGAACCAGCTTTATAAAAATACGGTAACCGATGAAGACGGAAACAAAACGGTTGAATTTAAAAACGGGCAGGGTCAGACAATCCTCCTGAGGAAAATGCTGGAGGGTACCGCCAGTGCTGACACTTATTACGTCTACAATGACTACAACCAACTGGCGTATGTCATCCCGCCTCTGGCAGTAGCCGCAAATGCGGTGGATGAAACTACCCTGAACAATCTCTGCTACCGATATAAATATGACGGTAGAAACCGTCTGGTAGAAAAGAAGATTCCCGGGAAAGGATGGGAATATATGGTCTATGATAAGGCAGACCGGCTGATCATGACTCAGGATGCCAATTTACAGTTACAGCAACAATGGCTTATCACGAAATATGACAGATTTGGAAGAGTATCCTATACAGGAATCAGTCAGGGAGGAAGCAGGGAAAATATGCAGAGTCAGGCAGGAAATATTGTAATCACTGAAGCAAGAAATGATACCGGTTTTACCAGAAACGGAATGCAGATTTATTACAGCAACGGATATTTCCTTGATATACATACCGTCTTGTCAGTTAATTATTATGATACTTACCCTACAGGCAGTCCGGCAGTACCTACTCAGGTATTGGGACAAAATGTTCTGACACAAGATGCTCAAAACTCTAATATCAGCACTAAAAGTTTACCCGTTGCTTCTTACGTGAAAAACATTGAAGATGACAACTGGACAAAAAAGTACACTTGGTACGACATCAAAGGAAGACCTGTAGGAGGCCATTCTATTAATCACCTCGGAGGCTATACAAAAACAGAATCAGAGCTTGATTTCTCGGGAACCCCTAAACAGGTGGTCACCCGTCACAAAAGATTAGCTGTTGATACGGAAAAAGTCATTACCGAAAACTTTACCTATGATCATCAGAACAGGCTATTGGTACATACGCATCAGCTCGATAACCAGCCTGTCGAATACCTGGCACAGAATAAATACAATGAACTCTCACAACTTGAGACTAAAAAGGTCGGCGGAGTGAATTTGGGAAGTGGTCTGCAGGCGGTTGATTATAAATACAACATTCGTGGATGGATGACGAAGATCAATGATCCCTCAAATTTAGGAGATGATCTATTTGGCTATAAAATCAATTATAATATAAGGGAAGGATCCGAAACCCCTAATTCTGATTTTGCAGACCTCAAAGTAAAGCCAAGATACAATGGAAATATAGCTGAAGTATTCTGGAAAACCTTAACAGAATACAATGAACCCTTAAAAAGATATGCTTATACCTATGATCCTTTAAACAGATTGTCCGCAGGGTTTTATGAGAGGAGCGGCTATGAAGGAGCAAAGGAATATTTTGAAATTAATGAGTATGATCTTAATGGAAACATTAAAAGACTGCAAAGATCAGGCGGAGTTATATCGGGAACTACAGCACTGAAAATAGATAATCTGAAATACGATTATGCAGGAAACAGGCTTATCAAAGTAACGGAAGAGCAGATAGGAAACAGCAACGGTTATCCTTACTTAACAAATCATAATACCATTGAATATGATAACGGTGTTTTAAACGGTAACGGAAACATGACTAAACATCTGGATAAGGGTATTTCTTCAATTCAATATAATTATCTAAATTTACCTGTAAAGATTAATCAGAATGCCCAGATAACTGATTATACTTACCGAGCTGATGGAGTAAAAGTAAAGAAGCTCTTTGGAGACATAGAAACGAATTATCTTGATGGATTTCAGTATAAGTCAACCAAACCTTCAGAAGGTTCAGGTGGAGGATTCGTTGTGATCGATCCTGACGAGATTGCGGTAATGAAGCTGAGAATCATTCCTACAGCGGAAGGATATTATGATGTACTGCAAAATCAGTATATATATAATTACACAGATCATCTGGGTAATGTAAGATTAAGTTATAGTGATACGAGTAAGGATGGAGCTATTCAGCCAAGAACATATTATTACCAGCAGTGTGATGGACCGTGGTCACCATGGAACCCGCCGAACTGTATTGATTACTGGAAGCCGGGAGAAATAGTTGAAGTCAATAATTATTACCCTTTCGGTTTGCTGCATAATTATACAGCCACCACGCACAATGCTTATCAGTATAAGTACAACGGCAAGGAGTTGCAGGAATCTGGTATGTATGATTACGGTGCGAGATTCTATATGCCGGATATTGGAAGATGGGGTGTTGTAGATCCATTAGCTGAGCAAATGCGTCGTTATAGCACTTATAACTACGCTTTTAATAATCCTATTAGATTTATCGACCCAGATGGAAGAGCAAATGAAGACATCATCAAAGTTAATTCACAAGGTTACGTTCAATCTATTACACCTCAAGAAGGTCCGCACGTTGTAGTTGATGAACAAGGAAACCAATTAAATGTTAATGATTCCGCGGCAGACCAAGAACAGCTACAGGAACTTGTTGATTACGCAGGAACAATGACAGATTACGAAGTGCAGGATGCAGAAGTCAGATTATTTACCCCATATTTAGCTCAGGATATGGCAGATGCTTTTAATAAAATTGGAATTGGAGATATAAAAGATAAAGCACGATATCTTCAGGCTTTTGGAGAGCAATCATTTATTATGTTTCCGTGGATGACATATATGGGTTCATTAGGACACGGAGAGTTTGATTTTGCTGGAGAAATGGGAGCCCTTGTTAGAGGTGGTGAAAATTATCCCGCTTTACGTGGAGCTACAAATGTTCCTAAAGATGGAACAGGAGGTTTTGTGAAGTTTGAAGGAAGTAACACTTTATACAACGTATATGATGGAGGGAATTTTATGACAGGGAAAGCGTTTCAAATGATTGGTGCACCTTTAAATGTTTTAAAAAGCGGAGCAAATACAAGTAGTATTTTAACTGGACACGGAAAAGATACAGCGTCAGACCAAAGAGCAATTACCAACGGTTATAATTACAACAGAATAGGATGGAAAAAATAAAAATATCTAAAACGGCATTCATTCCATTGGCGATATTCGTTATAAATTTTACGATTTATCTATTAATAGAGGTTTTTGGTATAGTTTATACATATAGTAGTACTGCTAAGAGAACATATATATTTTTTTGTTTTCCGCTAAATGTAATAGGATTTATATTGTCAATTTATTTTTTTGTAAAGTTTTTGATTTACAAAAAAAGCTTTTGGAATATCATACTTTGTTTACCATTGCTGGTATTTATATTCTATTTTTATTTTGTTCCGCTAATTAGAAACAATTAATAAAATAACAAAGCCACTCAATGAGTGGATTTGTTATTACATAATGCTTTGCAATTTAGTTTGCTTAAGAAAGGCATCAAGGAGAGCGAAGACGTGTTGTCTGTCGTTCTCTTTTAGTTTTTGGATGTCAAGAATTTTGGAGACAATATTTTTTTCCAAGACAACATCTGTAGAACCCCACGAGATAATCCAAAGAAATCTCCAAAACTTCCGCCAGTTGTGTCGTCATCTCACTTGCAGGTGCGTCAGATATTTAATGGAAATATAGCAGAGGTTGACTGGAAGACAGCTACCGTCAGCAATGGTAATTCTCATAGGTATGGATATGTTTATGATGGCTTAAATAGATTGTCGGCTGGTTTTTATCAAAGAGATACCGATCCGTCGATGAGAGAATATTATGAAAAGGTAACCTATGATCTAAATGGAAACATCCAAACCTTGGAAAGAACAACTGCTGCAAATTTTGTGCAGGCGATAAAACCAGATCATTTATTTTACAGATATAAATTTGCGGGAAAAAGCAATGTTCTTGAATCAATTCAGGACGTAAGTGAAAATAAAACTGGGTATCCATTCTATCCTGTCAGAAAGATAATATCTTATGACTCAAATAGTAATATGACTAATCATTTAGACAAGGGAATAAGTTCCATAAAATACAACATTCTAAATTTACCCAATGAAATTCTAACAAGCCCTGAGCTTTTTTCTAATACTTATCAGCTCTATTATAAATATAAAGCAAACGGGGAGAAAGTACAAAAAATATACAAAACCACTCAGATGGATGTGGTTGGAAACTGGGAACCTGTCGAACTAAAGACAGACTATTTAGATGGCTTTCAGTATTCACAGAATATAGAATATGGATCCGTTAACCCTTTAAAACTTCAATTTGTTCCCACTTCAGAAGGGTATTTTGATTATGTGAAAAATAAGTATATTTACAATTATACAGATCATTTAGGAAATGTGAGATTAAGCTACCTCAATAACGGAAGCAGCATAGAAGTTCTTGAAGAAAATAACTATTACCCGTTTGGATTGAAGCATGAAGGATATACTCCTCTAGGGGGAAACCCAAGCTATCAGTATAAGTACAACGGGAAAGAACTCCAAGAGACGGGGTTTTACGACTTTGGAGCCCGCCAATACTTACCCGACATTGCTCGTTGGGTTGTACCAGATCCCCTTTCTGAAAAACATCCTGATTTAAATCCTATGATGTACGCAAATAACAATCCTATTCGTTTTGTAGATCCTGACGGAATGGATTGGGTTGAAGCTTCTAACGGAGATATTACTTGGCGAGATGATGTAACGGCTAAAAATCATAAAGATAAAGGAGTCCTTCAAAAAGGAGAGACTTATCGAGGAACTTATTATGAGCGCACTAAAACCTGGGACAATAAAAAACATAAGGGCTTAGTCCTAGAAACCTACCATACTTATAAAAAAATGGACTACTCCCGAGCAAAAGAAATGAGTGTTGAAATAGATGGAGAAATGAGAAATTCTAAAATTGGTGATGTAGATGTAAAGCTAAATGTAACATTTGAAAATGGTAAAACAAAAAATTTAGGTTCTTATGACGGTGTCGCAGGAGGTTTTGGAAATGGAGCACCAGAGAATGGTGAATATACTGTAGATTCTTATCAAGATAGAGGTCCGAAAGGATGGTACAATAAAGGGATGAATCGAGACGGAATAGGATTTAGTTATAATTTAAATCCACAATTTGATACGGGAAGAAGTTTACTAAGAATACATCCTGATGGTAATAATGAAGGAACTCTGGGTTGTATTGGAATGTCTGGAGATCAGATTGTACTTACAACATTTAGAAATATGCTTAATAGTATGTTAAAAACTGGTGGACCTGTTCCTGTTAATATTAACATTAAAAATAATCCTAATAATAATGGTAAAAGTGGAGCAAAAATACCTAACGTTAATGAGTAGTCTTTTACTGTTGTTTTTTGTGCTTTTTAGTTGTCAACAATCAGAAAAAAAGATACAAGAAAAGATAGAAAATGAAACTGTTATTACAGAAAAATTTTCTAAGCCAGATTTTAAAATAAATCAATTAGAATTAAGAGAAGAAAATTCTCTAACTTATTTTTATTCTCAAAATATAAGATTATTAGACCACTTAAGATATTCTCCCGTAACTGTTTTTACAGATAAAGAAAAAAAAGAATACTTAATTGCTTATCAATATGAGGGAGATGTAAAGAATAGTTTTAGTTGCTTCGAGGTAGGATATTTAAAAGATGACCATACACTCAAGAAAGATGTTGCGAAAACTAAATATGATAATTTTAAGACAGAATCAGGACTGAAATTAGGAGTGACCTTAGAAGAAATAACCAATCTAAAAGGCAGTGATTTTAAAGTTGAAAAAAAATCTAATGAACAAATTATCCGATATACAATTGATAATCCTGATAATCCAAAAATAAAACAATATGAAATGCCTCCGTATTTTATGGAATTTTATCTGAAAGACAACAGGCTTTATAAGATTATATTTGGTTTTGAATATCCCTAAAAATTAACCGCTACTCGAACGAGTGGCGGTTTTGTTTATTTACGAATACGCTTTTTCGCTTTATAATCTCTTATATTAAGGTCAAGAAATCTTGTCACCATTGCTCTATCTTCCTCACTCATATCCTGTATTACTTCAAAATTTTTTAGAAGTTCTTTATTTTTAATAGAAACTGTTTCATCGTTGAGCAAAGTATCACTCGAAACACCTAAAGCATCGGCAATATTTTTAAGCGCATCCGCAGGCGGAATGCTGCTTCCCAACTCATAATGAGAAAGGCTTTTATTACTCACTTGAGACTTTTCTGCAAGTTCAGCTTGTGAAAGTCCTTTTTGTTGTCTGTATAATCTTATACGCTCTACTACGCAAAGTCTTACGACTTTGAGCTATAAATTTGGGTTGCAGACATTACTAATATTGGAAACAGAGCGAATCCGAGTTATTTAATTTTATGGGATGGCAGATCATTGATAAAAAATTTCTCAAATGAGAAACTGAAATTCTGACGGTCAACTTTCCCGCTGCGCAAAGTCTCTGACTTTGAGCTGAAACAAAAAAACCTCGCATCTTGAGAGGTTTTTTTGTGTTTTATAGTGTAGCTACATTTTTATTACAGAAGTCTTTGAATTTTTTGATGGCAAGCATTTTATATACCATTTTAAAAATCATCGATTTATCCCTCTGCTCTGCTGCGCAAAGTCTCACGACTTTGAGCTATAAATTTTGGTTGTAGACATTACTTATATTGGAAACAGAGCGAATCCGAGTTATTTAATTTTGTGGAATGTCAGATCATCAAAAAAAATATTTCCAAAACGAGAAACTAAAATTCCGACAGTCAACTTTCCTTAAAAAAATAAATCATGTAAAATGAGTGAACCATATCAATGAAACGAATCACTCATTTTTAACACAAGATAACCTGTCAGCTAACTACCGACAACCTTTACATTGTCCAATTCCCAGGTAGCTGCAGCTGCTGGCGTAGAAGCATACCGGAAAGCAATCTGTATCTCTTTATTAAGAAAATTATTCAGGCTTATATCTCCGGAATAGGTCCAGGTATTGAACTGTTCTGAATTGGGATCTAAAATAGCAGATAAAGGAATCCACACGGTCGTGGAAGGATTTCCCGTATAATTTTCAGTAATAAAGACCTCAAGAGGATGACCATTATATCTTACATCTGTTTCGAATGATAACGTTGCGGAACTGAATCCCTGTAATGAAACAGGTTTTGAGATCAGCCAGTCCTCATTTAAATTATTGCCTGAAGCAAAACCATTCATTACTGCGCAGGGTTTAGGGTTTCCAAACTGCTGAATGTTCCAGATCTGAGCGCCGCTTACGCTTACCTGAATCCAATGATCTGTAAGACTCCCCTCAAATCCATCAAAGAAAAATCTCTTTCCGGAAAATTCTATATCATTTAAATTCCGGATGAGCATCCGCCAATTTACATTGTAACGGCTGACAACAAAAGTAAGAGAGCCTTTTCCTTCCGGTAAAAGATCTGAACCGAAACTGGCAAATCCTGAATTTCTGATTCTGGACGCATTCCCAGATTGATCTACAATATTACGATCTGTATCAACTCCGGCTCCGGCATTATAATTCAAATATTTTTTTCCTATCTCCCCGGTAGCAAACTGCACATCCCGAACTTTAACCAGCATATTAATATATTTCTCATCATGCGCTGATTTTAGCGTTGCCAATTCCAACGGTTTTATTACGGCAATTTCAAGTTTGTTACCATCACATACTCCGGAAATATATCTGTTCAACAATACTCCCGGAATTCTTCCGATATCATACACCGGATCAGCGGATCCGATCTTTACAACTCCCCGGTCGGTCCCCAACCTCAGCCCTTTTGCATTGATTCGTATACGGGCACCTACAGGAAAATCTGCATAGTTATTTCCTCTGTCAATTTCGATTTGCAGAGCTGCTGTTGGATTCTCGGGCTTATCCTGAAAAGAGATTGTCTTGTAGAAGTTGCCGCTCTCATCAGAAGAGGTTACATATCCTTCAAAAATCTGATCCGTTTCGATCAGTACGTATCCTACAGCAGGAGCCTGAGCTTTAAAATCAGACAATGTGATTGTTGTATCGGCAAATCTGTTACGACAGTTGACAGGTGGAGTTTCCCATTCGTCTTTCTGCACACAGGAGACGAGAAAAAAAACCGTAAATGGAATCCCTGTCAAAATATTAGAGTATTTTTTTATATTCATTTTTTAATTTTAGTTTAGTCCATATTTAAAATCTGATCTGAAAATTAACAAAGTAAGATCTGCCTTGGGTGTACCAGTATTTAGGACCAAATAATGTAAATTCACGATCACGATCTTGTCTGAAATCAGGAAATTTCGCATTTCTGGTCTGCTCAAAACCACCTGTTATATATTTTGTATTATCAAACAGATTATTGAGAGTAGCAGACAACAGAACATAATATTGACCAAGCATCCAGGATTTACCGGCATTGACATTAAAGAAGAATGCTGATGGCAGTTTGTCAGGTTGTAAAACTCTTCTTAATTCAGATTCCGTAAGATCAAAAAATGGTGTCCCTGAAGAATTATTCTGAACAAAAGATTCAGTTCTGATCAATGCTGACGGATCGAGATAGTTATCATCCAGATAATTCCAGTTTGCACCGGCCCACCAGTATTTCGGAGAATTATATCTCATCCCTACGGAATATGCGCGCTGAGGGGTACCTCCCTGACGATAATTTTTCAGGTATGCTTTGCCTAAGCTGACATAAGAATTTCCTGTTGCGTCTGCAGCAAAATAGGTTACAGGATTATTTTGATAAGTAAACTGCCCTACACTCGCTAATGCCTGTATCGAAATTGTTGACAGTACCTTTACATCAATTCCCGCTTCCACTCCGCAATTCTTTCTTTTCACATCGGTCATTACCTGAGTAACAAAAGCACTCCGCACCGCCAATTCATTGCCTCCAGAATCAGAATCATCAAGCTGAATACCATCTGCAAAGAATCTTTGTATTGTTGTTTCGTTAATAGAATTAATCAGATAACCTGATAATTTTAATTTGAGAAAGGGTGAAGATATAACATAACTCAAATCATGAGCGTTGACCATCATATTCTGCTCATTTGGAGTTACAGAACCATTGATTCTAGGATTGACAAAGAGATTTTCCAGATAAGGAGCCTGTGAGAAATAAGCTCCGTTGTAAACAATAAAATTCCTGCCGTTTAATCTGTAAACAGACTGTCCTTTTACCCCATAATTCCAGAAGCGGTGGGCAGTACCCCTACCAAATGAATCTTTATAAAGATAGTGATTAAACAGTCCTTCTCTGCCGGAAGATGAATACGCTGCCATTGCAGACACAAAAATATCAAACTTTCCTGCAGAAAGCTTCAGTCCGGGATTAACTTTAAATTCCTCTCTTCTGAATATAAAGTCATAAGTCAGTTTATCGCCTTTCTTTTTTGTTACATTTTCTTCTCCCTCATTAAACAACCCTGATTTTCCCGGCTGACTGGTCCCAGCGAAAGAATCCTGGTTCAGGGCAAAATCTGCACCTAACAAATCATTGATCTCCCTGAATTGTTCAGAATGATAATTCTGGTAAGAAATATTTAGTAAAAAACTCATCTTATCATTAAAATGATGCACAAAATGCGCAGCTGCATTGAAAATTTTATCATCACTCACATCATTTATAAGATAATAAAGAGCTTTTTTTCCGGTAATTCCGTAATAAGTTCCTGTGGGCTGTTGTATATTTCTTTTGTACAGATTACTCCAATTCAGTTGCGTACTGTTAAAATCTCCATTTGACCAGGCTGACAAAGAAGTATGGTAAGCATCCTGAACTGTTGTCATGATGCCGCCGGAATTGGCAACATAAGCGTTTGAATCCAGAGAATTATAATAACTGGGCAGGTTTCTGTAATAAGTTGGTGAAGGATTTTGGACATTCTGCCAGTCTAAACGGGAACTTTTATCCTTTCCGAACTGATACGAAAACGATGTCCAGAGATTTGACTTCTTTATAATCTTCCAGAAATCCTGAATCTGAAAAATGGGCTGAAACCCTTTTCTAACCCTTTCATTTCTCTGTTTCCCATCATGATATCCCCAATAAGAATTGTAATGTACCCCTCTGTAATCATAAACTTCCTGTGTGCCCGGGCTTGAAGCAGATCTTCTGTAAGATGCACCAATAAAGTTAAAAGTTAAACTGTGCTTCTCATTGATTTTTTTCTCAACTCCCAGAAAAGCACCATAAGCATCATAGAACGTACCTTCCTGAATTCCTTCCTCAGCCCATCTTCGCGCACCCATGACAGTAAATGCCCAGCCTTTACTGTTCATACCTGAGCTGTATCTCAAAGAAGTTCTGTTTCTGTAATTCCGGTTAGTAAGAGATTGTGTAAACTGAAATCCCTTTCTATATTCGCTGGCCTTCGTGTTTTTGTAAATGACTGAGCGGTTGCCTCCAAAACTGTAATCTGAAGGCGCATGGTTCTGAGAAATTTCAGGGTATCGGGTAATCTCATTCAAACCTCCCCAATTACCAAAATCAACATTTCCGCTATCAGGCCTTATCATGGACACACCATTTAACATAACCTCTCCCATCCTCCCATTAATGCCTCTGGGCCTGAACCAGTAGAAACCCAGGTCAAAAGCAGCAACTCTGGTGAAAACATCCATAGAGGACTGGAGCAAACCCACCGTTGAAGATTGCCTGTTATAGTATTCACCATCATCATTCTCAATAATTGCAAATCCCCGGTCTTCAATGAAAAAATCAGAATGCAAAGTAAAAACTCCGAGGTCTTTTCTTTTTTCTCCAACAGCTACTTCAAATTCAACTCTTTTTGTTTCATAGTTGGGTTTAGTAATCACCAACTGATAATTTCCTGGTATTAAATTAATAAACTGAAAATAACCTGTTTTATCAGCTCTCACATTATTCTCTATTCCCGTTACAGATATTTCAGCCTGTCCCACAGATCTACCTTCAACATCTTCAAGATAGGCAAATATGGTTGTCTGCGCAAAACTAAGAGATGCAGGCAGTAAAATAAGCGCCGGGAAAATTGATAGTTTTTTAATCATTTGCATGTGTGTTTTTAATAGTTCATCTACCCCTTATCCATAATTGGAACATTAGATCGGGATAAATCTCAATTTTGAACCGATGAACAAATTTAACATGACTAAATTCCTAAAAAATATAGTAAAATCCAATATATTTAAATATTAAATGTAAATTTTGATTTAAAAAAATTACATTAATATCAAATTAACATAATAATATTAATTTTAAATACAAATGAAAAATACTTTACTGGTACTCTTAGTTTTCTGTTCAACTACAATTTCGGCACAGCATAGAAATATAAAAAAAGTTGCAACAATAGGCTTTTTAAATGTTGAGAACCTTTGGGATACTATTCGGTCTGCAGATTACATCGATGGAACAAGAGATCCGGCCAATCCTGCATTTCACAGAAGCATCCCTTTAGATTCCCTTAAATTTTTAGAGGCTGAAAAATATAACGGGTCATGGAGCGATGGGGCATTAATAGGCAAAAGAGTAGTAAGATATCAGAGGGGATCAGATGAATTTACTCCTGAAAGCACAAAAAATTATACGACAGCAATATACAGGAAAAAAATAGAAAATTCCGCTAAAGTAATTTCGGAACTGGGTTCACAATATACAAAAACAGCACCTGTAATAGTGGGACTTATTGAAGTAGAAAACAGGCAGGTGATCCAGGATTTGATAAAACATCCTGCTTTATCAAAATATGATTACGGGATTGTACATTATAATTCTTATGATCCCAGGGGCATTGATGTTGCATTAATCTATCAAAGGAAAAGATTCACTGTTACCAATGCCCTCAAAAAAGAATTGAAAATATACAGTTCCAAAGGTATAAGAGAATACACCCGGGATATTTTGGTTGTATCCGGAATTTTAGACAATGAAAAAGTTGGCATCCTAATGAATCACTGGCCTTCCAGACGTGGCGGTGAAGTGGTGTCCTCAAAAAAAAGAAATGCAGCAGCAAGTTTACTGAAACAACAGATGGACAGTATCAGAACAACAGATCCTTCGACAAAGCTTTTTGCAATGGGCGATTTTAATGACGATCCCGTGAGTGCAAGCTTGAAAAATTATTTAAACGCAGCAGGTAAAGAAAAAGATCTCTGTGACGAAAAACCTTATCTCAATTTAATGTATCCCTTATATAAAAAAGGAGTAGCCTCGTTAGCATATCAGGATGCACCTAATCTTTTCGATCAGATCATTATATCTAAAAATTTAGTTTTAGAAAAAAATCCGAGAGAATATTCTGTATACAGGGTTGAAATATATGCACCTCCCTATCTTATTAATAAAAAAGGAAATTATAAAGGCTACCCCTTCCGGTCGTGGAATGGTGACCAGTTTACCGGAGGTTACAGTGACCACTTTCCTGCATTTGTCGTTTTACAGAAAGAACAGTAATTATGCAATGCTATCAAATGCTTTTTATGTAACTTTATGATTATGAAAAATTTAGTCCTCATTATTTTTTTTGCAATCATACCTGTAAGTTGCATAGCTCAGTCAAAACCCGAAAAAAACAAAGAAGAGCCTGCCATGAAGCCGGAGAAAAATGATGACGGAGAATGGGATCTTATTGTAATAGATACCCAGTTCGATTACTTTTTAAATGCTGTTGCCAGACCGGTAAGTCAGTATTCTGAATCATATCTGAAAAGCAGAAATGCTATTCTCGTTACAGAATGGAATTCGTATTTTTCTTCAGGAAGATATAGAAATATCATAGAATCATCGATCGACTATGATCCTCGGGAAAATTACGGAATTAAGTTTGAATATAAGCTGTATCAGGTTTTTGCTTATGTTAGCTGGAAATATAAATTGAGAATGAATGGATTGGGCGCTGCAGACTCCTTTAGATTTTAAACAAAAAAGGTTCAGAAAATTCTGAACCTTTTTTGTTTAATTAAAGATGATTATTTATTGAATAACTCTTCAACTTTATCCCAATTCACTACATCAAAAAATGCAGCGACGTAATCAGGTCTTCTGTTTTGATAATTTAAATAGTAAGCATGCTCCCATACATCCAATCCTAATACAGGTGTTCCCTTAGCATCAGCAGTTGGCATCAGAGGATTGTCCTGGTTTGGTGTAGAAGTTACAGATACAGACCCGTCTTCATTTTTTACTAACCACGCCCAGCCTGAACCGAATCTTGTTTTTGCAGCTTCTGAAAAATCAGTTTTGAATTTTTCAATACCACCATAATTTTCGATAGCAGCTTTTACACTTCCCACAGGCTCTTTACTTCCACCTGGAGTTAAAATTTGCCAGAATAACGAGTGATTAAAGTGACCTCCTCCATTATTTCTTACTGCCGGTTTTTCTACACCGTTTCTACAGATATCTTCAATAGATAATTCCGCAAGATCAGTTCCTTCAATAGCTTTATTTAAATTGTCGATATAAGCCTGGTGGTGCTTTGTATGGTGAATTTCCATTGTTTTTGCATCAATTGTCGGCTCTAAAGCATCGTACGAATATCCTAGTTGTGGTAATTCAAATGACATAAGTTTTATTTTTTAATGTTAATATGTAAATTTAGCCAATATTTAAGCCAATATCAACAAAGGCATATTATTTTAATAAATCTTTAACATAGATAATAATCAGACAGGAATACAAATCCAATAATCTTAAAAAATTTTATTACAGGCTTTATCTATTCGTTCCTAAGTAAAAATAGATAGTCGCTGCTTATTCAGCTATTATTTATAATTTAAGCTTTCAGATATGACCGATTTTCAGACGGCATGACCATAATGGTTTTTGCAATCATCATATAATAATCAAACTGTATTGTATGTCAAAAAAAAAAGCACAGATAAAAAACCTGTGCTTTGTAAACAATATTAACTTAGCCTATCTGTTCATAGACATTAAAAATTCTTCGTTATTCAGTGTTCCTCTGATATTTTTATTGACAAATTCCATTGCCTCAATAGGATTCATTTCAGAAAGATATTTTCTGAAAATCCACATTCTCTGAGAAGTTACCTCATCAAGCAACAAATCATCCCTCCTCGTACTTGAAGAAACCAAATCGATTGCAGGATAAATTCTTCTGTTTGCAATTTTTCTGTCTAACTGGAGTTCCATGTTTCCGGTACCTTTGAATTCTTCAAAAATAACTTCATCCATTTTAGATCCGGTATCAATCAATGCTGTTGCAATAATAGTCAGTGAACCTCCGTTTTCAATTTTTCTTGCTGCCCCAAAAAATCTTTTAGGTTTATGTAAAGCATTCGCATCTACTCCGCCTGAAAGCACTTTTCCTGATGCCGGAGTTACTGTATTGTAAGCTCTTGCCAGCCTTGTGATAGAATCAAGCAGAATAACCACATCATGTCCACATTCAACCATTCTCTGGGCTTTTGCCAAAACCAGGTTGGCAACTTTCACGTGCTTATCGGCAGCTTCATCAAAGGTGGACGCAATAACTTCCGCATTCACACTTCTTTCCATATCGGTAACTTCTTCAGGACGTTCGTCAATTAAAAGCACCATCATATAAACTTCAGGATGATTGGCTGCGATTGAGTTGGCAATATCTTTCAGCAACATGGTTTTACCTGTTTTTGGCTGGGCAACGATCATGGCTCTCTGACCTTTGCCAATCGGAGCAAATAAATCAACGATTCTTGTAGACATCGTGGAGTTATCTCCTGAAAGGTTAAATTTTTCTTCAGGGAAAAGAGGGGTAAGATATTCAAAAGCAACACGGTCTTTGATAAAAGCCAGATCACGGCCGTTAACTTCAATCGGTTTTAATAAAGAAAAATATTTCTCACCTTCTTTTGGTAAACGGACGATCCCTTTTACGGTATCACCTGTTTTTAAACCAAAATTTCTGATCTGTGCCGTAGAAACATACACATCATCGGGTGAAGAAATATAACTGAAATCTGACGAACGTAAAAATCCGTAGTTATCAGGTAAAATCTCTAAAACACCTTCAATACTAACCATTCCGTCAAAATTGAATTCCTTTTTGGATTCAGTTTCTTCCTGTCTGTCAGAATTTCTGTTCTGATTCGGGTTTTGATTTTGATTCGGATTCTGATTGGGGTTAGAATTCTGATTTTGGTTATTGTTCTGATTTCTGTTTTGGGAATTACCACTGTTCTGCTGTGGATGGTTAGGAACTTTTTGATTCTGAGGCTGTCCCTGCTGAGGTCTTTTTGGTTTTTCTTCTCTTATTTGTGCAGGAGCTGCAGCAGCTTGAGATTCTGTATTGACCGGTGTTTCTTCTTTTTCCTGTGCGGGCTTTTCAGAAGTATTTACAGGAACTACTCTTTTTCTTTTTTGCTTAGATGCATTGGAGGTTCTCTCTTCCGTTTGCTCTTTTGCTGCTTTAGGAGTTCCTGTTTCAGGAGTTGAAGCTTCTGCAACAATCTCTTTCTCTTCAGGAGCCTTCTCTTTTTCCACGGCAGGTTCGGCTTCTGCCTTGGTTTCCATGGCAACTTTAGGTCTTGCCGGTTTTTTGGGTGCCGTTTTTTTAGGAGCAGCTTTCACCACTTTTTCTGCTGCGGCAGGTTTTTCTTCAGTTTCTGTGTTGCTTTCCGTGGTATTGAAATAATCTTTTGCAACTTTAGGGTTAGAAGCCTGAAAATCAAGAACGGCGAAGATTTTATCATTATCTGTGCTGTTTCTTGCAACCTTAACGCCCAAATCTTTTAGGATTTTAGTCAATTCCGTTACGGATTTTGACCTTAACGTTTCTATGTTAAACATATTTAAGTAAAAATGTAATTAGTTGTGAGTAAGAAAAGTAAGTCCGGTGACTTTTGTTTTCAAGTACATTGTATATTGCAAATCTACACTTATTTTTGAATTGTGCAAAATTTATGTTATTTTTGCTGTTGAATTTAAAACTCTATGTTACAAAGGATACAGACTATTTGGATTTTGCTGTCCGTATTATCGGCAGTTTTCTTATATATTACAGGACAGGATGTAGAGGTTTTTGGCAAAGCACCGATTGTGAGCATATCATCAGTTATTTTGGTTTTGATAGGCGCTTTCAGTCTGTTCAGCTTTAAAAACAGGAAAAGACAAATCTTGCTGAATACTGTCAGCATTATTATAAACGCTTTGTTGATTGGTGTATTGGTGTACTGGGTACAAAACTTATCCGGAGGAATTGATTTTCCTGAGAAGGGTATTGAGCCGGTTTTCCCATTGATTGCGGTAATTTGTTTGTTTTTGGCAAATATTTTTATCAAGAAAGATGAGAGGCTCGTAAAATCTGTAGACAGACTCCGATAACCTGACAATGATTTTTTTTGAGTAAGAACAGCTTCTTTTTGGAGCTGTTTTTTTTATGGTAAAACTGAAGATATAACAGGTTATATTACTGTCAGTGATAATCTGAATGATCTGTAAGGTTATCTTTTATGACTGCAATAAATTTTTGCAACACCTCAACCAATTGATAATTTTCTCCGAATGAATTCTTATTTCATATATTGTTTTAACATATTCACAGTGGTCTGATTATTTAAATGTAAAACAACGTTTACAAAAACTATAAATATAATTTGTATACACTGCAACATTTCCGGAAATATTGCGACACATTTTATTAAATAATAAATATTTATCCTAATGAAAAAACTAACCCTTCTTACGCTTTCTTTATTTTCTGCAGCAATCTTTGCACAGGATGTTTCTGAAGAAAAACTAAAAACTGTCATAGCAACACTTTCTTCTGATGAAATGAAGGGCAGAGAAATAGGAACTGCAGAAAATGATCATGCAGCAAAATATATTGCTGAACTTTTTAAAGAAAATAAATTAGAATACTGCACCGGCAGTTCTTACCTGGTTCCTTTTGACTATAAAGGAAAAACTGTTTACAATGTCTGTGGCATCAAAAAAGGAAAATCTGAAAAAACACTTGGATTTTCAGGACATTTTGATCATATCGGAACGAACGAAAGTACCGGCGATAATATTTATAACGGAGCAGATGATGACGCAAGCGGAATTACCGCTCTTGCGGGTATTGCAGAATATTTTAAAAATAAGAAACCAGAATTCTCAATGGTTTTCATGGCCTTCAACGGAGAAGAAAAAGGAATGCTCGGCTCGACTGCAATTGCTGAAGATAAAAATTTGGATAAAATATATAAAAATCTCTCCGCACTTTTTAATTTTGAAATGATCGCAACTGAATCTGAGTTTGGGAAAAATGCAGTTTTTATTACCGGTGATGAGTTTTCTGATCTTGATGAGCTTTTTAATAAAAATGCTGTTAACGGATTAAAAATCTATCCTGACCCTTACGCTTCTGAGCAGTTGTTTTACAGATCAGACAATGTAAGTTTTGTAAAGAAAAAAATTATTGCCCACTCTATCTCTACTGCAGACATGAGTAAAATTAAACATTACCATCAGGTAAAGGATGATATGAGTATCGTCGACCTCCAAAATCTTACCCAGCTAATTAATAATTTTGGAAAAACTTTGGAAAAATTAACCCCAAAAAACTTTACCCCTGTGTATAATGATAAAGTAAAATTCAATTAAAAACGTCTTATCATTATATTTTAATTAATTTTGCTATCCAATTTCATTGAATGAACGAATATAAAAAAATACTTAAATTCGCAAAGCCGCATCAAAAATACATTTACGGGAGTTTATTTTTCAATCTTTTGTATTCTGCGTTTCAGATTGCGTCTCTGGGAACGATCCTTCCTGTTCTGGGAATGCTTTTTGGCACAATCAAACCCGAAAAATATGAATCTGTTCCGGTTTATTCAGGAGACCTTGTAGATTTTTTCGCCTATTTAAAAGAATACTCCAATTATTATGTTCAAAGTTTAGTTACGGAGTATGGTTCTTTAAAAGTATTAGCATGGCTTTGTGTAATCACTGCCTTTATGTTTTTCCTTAGAAATTTTTTCCGTTATCTGGGATCTTATCTATTGATCAACTACCGTGTAGGTGTCACCAAAGATCTCCGCGGAGCAATGTATCGAAAAATCCTTTCCCTTCCTGTTTCATTTTTTACGGAAAGCAGAAAGGGAGATATGATGTCACGGATGTCAAATGATGTAGGTGATGTCGAAGGCAGTATTTTAGGAAGTCTTGTCGACCTGATCAATGCTCCATTTATGCTCATCAGCACCTTGATTACCTTATTCTTCCTCAGCCCGGAAATGACGCTCTTTTCGCTTCTTGTCTTACCAGTAATGGGAACAATGATTGCACTCATCGGGAAAAGCCTGAAAAAAGATTCTCACGAAGCCCAAAATGAGATGGGAAATATTTTTTCTATTGTAGATGAAACCCTAAAGTCAACAAAGGTTATCAAGATCTTCAACGCAGAAAAAATAATGAATAACCGTTTTATGCAGTCTATGCAAAAATGGATCAACAGCTCAATCAGCCTGGGAAGAAAAAAAGAACTGGCATCGCCAATGAGTGAGTTTTTAGGATCAGTAACGTTCCTGATTATTGCATGGTACGGTGGGAAGCAGATCATTGTGGAACAAAGCATCTCACCTGCAGACTTTCTGGTTTTTCTGGGTATTTTTTTCCAGATTTTACCTCCAATGAAGAGCTTATCATCTTCTATTTCAAACATCCAGAAAGGTGAAGCTTCTCTGACGAGAGTTTTGGAGATTCTGGATGCCGATATCAGAATAGAAGAAGTTGCTGAGCCCGTTTCGATTTCCAGCCTTGATGCAGGTATCCGGTTTAAAGACATTGGTTTTTATTATGACAAGTCTAATTTAATCCTTAAAAACTTCAATCTGACCATTCCAAAAGGAAAAACAGTAGCTCTTGTGGGGCAAAGCGGAAGTGGAAAAACCACTATAGCTAACCTTTTAGCAAGATTTTATGATGTTTCTGAAGGTGAAATTTTAATTGATGAAACCAACATCAAACATTTAAAACTTGAAGAATACAGAAAATTACTGGGTATGGTAACCCAGGAATCTGTTCTCTTCAATGATTCTGTTTACAACAACATTTTAATGGGTAAACCGGAAGCCTCAAGAGAAGAGGTAATTGCAGCTGCTAAGATTGCCAATGCAGATCTGTTTATCACACAGCTTCCCAATGGTTATGATACCAATATCGGAGATGACGGAGGAAAACTTTCAGGCGGACAAAAGCAACGGGTTTCTATCGCCAGAGCAGTTCTTAAAAATCCCCCTATCATGATTTTGGACGAAGCAACATCAGCTTTAGATACGGAATCTGAAAAATTTGTACAGGATGCCCTTGAAAAAATGATGGAAAACAGAACATCTTTAGTGATTGCACACCGGCTTTCTACCATTCAAAAAGCAGATTGGATTGTAGTCATGGAAAAAGGTGACATCGTGGAACAGGGAACACATACTGAACTCATAGCAAAACGAGGAACTTATCATAAATTGGTAGAACTTCAAAATTTCGACTAATATAATTTATTTAAAATGAATCCTATACAAGAGTATTTCTTCAGAATCACCGAACCTGAAAGGAGTGCTCTTCTGTTTATAAGAAAAAAAATTCTTGAATCCGATCCTGAAAATATTACGGAGACTTTAAGCTTCGGGCTTCCTTTTTTTAAATTTAAGAAGAAAATGCTTTGTTATTTATATTACAGCAAAAAGTATAAAAAGCACTATGTCAGTTTTTATCACGGTGACAAGTTAGATGAACCAGAACTGATCTCTGAAGGCAGAAAAAAATTTAAAATTCTTTTAATCGATATGGAAAAAGACTTGCCTCTGGAACTTATTTTAAAGGTGATTAATGATGTGAAAATCCATATTAAATAAAATATGAAACCAACTTAAGTTTCTATTTTAATTTTTTTTGGCAACAAATTTATTTCCTGATAATTTCATGCTTAAAATAACTTCCTCCCAATCATAATATTGATCATATATATTCCTCAAGGATAGAAAGCAAGATCAATCTTAGGATCTCTCGCTTCATTCACATTTTTTCCGTCATAAGTACAGATGACTATATTTTTCACTTTTCTGTCTGATTTTATATTTACATAATCCGATGTCGTATTTGAGAATATGACAATATCAATTTCGTGCACCCATTGGTTTTCAGGGAGCAAAGCAATATTTACCCAATAATTACAGTCATAACTATCTCAGAGTGCACCAAAGGTTAGGAAAGAATAAGTTCCGCATGTGTCAGTTTTTTGCACATCGATAATTGGGCAGGATGATGGTATTTACCTGAACCGAATTGGATACATCGCACTGCATAAATATCATCATAAACAATCTGTGAAAATACATCAACAGTGATTTGTAACTGTACTTCAAAAAAGAAAAACAGCGCAAAAAAACACCAATGCTGTACTTTTACAACATTGATGCATGCTATGTATAATTATGTGTTTTTAAAATTAAGGAGTATTAATCCCATTTGTTTCGGCCTGCTTTATAGCCCAAGCCAGGGCATTCGCAAATATGATGGAATTCTGAACCTGCATACTTCCTGCAGCATATCCATTACCTGCTGAACCATAAACAGACTTCTCAACAGGAAAATATCCTCCTGAACTAGGTGCCACAAATGGCTCAATTGTATTACTTGTATATTGATTACCGTTAGCATTCTCATTACTCAGAAAACCACCGTCACCAAACCAGATAAAATGAAGAGAATTGTGTCTCAATCCAGAAATCCCTGTACGTGAAGCTGTATCATTAATTGGCTGCGCAAAACTGTAAGGAGTAAATCCACTGGTCAGTCCTGTAATATTGATAGTTGATGAAGCATCCTCGCCCCAATTTTTACCTCTTACGTCTCCAAACGGACCGTTTAAGACAGGATCATTAGTGTTTGAAAGAGAATACACTGATCCTGCACCTGATCCAATGGTGGCAACTATTGACGGGTCAGAAAAAATTGCCCGCATCAGGTTCTGAGAAGCTGTTGTATTATCTACAAATGCGATTAGGAAGCAATATAGCCTGCTGCAATAGCATCCGGTATATATGGGAAGCCTATAAAAACAATATCAGGTTTTGAATTTAAAGCGGTAAGCAACGTCGCACTTGAAGGCGTTGCTCCTAAAGAAGTATGAGTGTACCCTCCTGATTTAACCCTGCTTGTAACAGCTGTTCCGAAATTGGTAGAAGAATTCATCAGGCTTCTTGAAGGACCTGTAAATGCACTGTACCCATATACGGTCTCAGCTCCGATGTGCAAAACTTTTTTAACAGGAATTGTCATCATTACAGTAACATTACACGTACTTGTACCGTCTAAACTGTTTGAAGTAACAGTCATTACTTTATCAGCTGTAGAGGTAGGATTACCCGTACCGGATAAGGTGACGTTCTGATTACCAGTGGAAGTAAATGTGCCGCTAACACTGAAAGAAATTCCATCTACCGTATTGGTTGATATTGAATAACTGCCCAGGACACTTACATTCACAGGAAGTGTGATCGTATTACTTGCCGTCAATGCGTTTCCTTTCGTGTAAACGCCGTTAACCGTAGCACTTCCACAACTTACCGTGTAGGTTCCGGCATTATCTAAAACAGTAACACGTACCGGAGGGGAGCATGTCTGAGCAACTCCGTCATTCGTGATAGATATTGTATTCCCGCAAGTAGGACATCCTGAAGCTGTATTCGTAGGTGTTCCACTGCCTGTTAAATTTACAGTAAAAGTACCGGCAGTTAAAAAAGTTCCGTCAGCATGAAAGTTGTACCCATTGCTTGACGTTGCTGATATATCATAAGTTCCAGGCTTTGTAACCGTTACGGTGATCGTAAGATAATTTGAAGCATCAAGTATCTTTCCTTTTATATAAGTTCCGTTTACGGTAACATCAGAACTGCAGTTATATGTATATGCCGCTTTTCCTAAACGTCCGCATATACTCTTCCATCTCGTCTCCGCAGAACTCCAATAATTAAAACAGTCTTCCTCTATATTATAAACCGTCAGTCCGTCATCTACAGCGGTATTAACGGTTATTGCATCTCTTTGAGCAGTGGTGAGTCGTGGGATCAGAATTCCCTTATTGTTATTATTGGACACGACATCCAAAACTGAATTCTGATTCGGAGTAACTGTATTTATACCTACACTTCCATTTGTAGTCTGCGAAAAATAATTACCACATGCTATCAGTAATGCAACAACCAAAGTTTTAATGGTAAAAGTAGATTTTGTTTTCATCTTTAAAGTATTTAAAAAAATAATTAAATAGTTTTTCAGAAACAAAAATAATTAACAACCTACTCAAAATCAATAGATAAGCTGACTCAATACTACGTGCACGTATGAATACTCACCCGATAAGGACTCATATTTTGAGTATATAGTTATTAATATTAACCTCAGATGAGATATTTAGCTTTTTTCTAATCCTGTACTTTCTGCTTTCAATGGCTCTTACACTACATTTAGTGCTGAGAGCAATTTTCTTTGTGTCAAAATTTAACCTCATTAATGCGCAGATATGGATTTCAGAATAAATAAGTTTTGGATTAATGAGTAAAATATTCGGTGTAAATTCAGGGAAGTATAATTGAAACTTCTCAAGAAAAAGAGGGGAACCGCTTTCAGCCAACTCTAAAAGATCTGCAATATTCTCTTCAGTTAAGTTATTACTTAGAATCTGCTGCATCATAAGTTCATTATTTGTTTTCAACAGGTCTTCGATTGTAGAATTTTTAAGTATTGCATCTCTTACTAATACATGAATTAAACCGTCTTTCTGACTTACAAAAACGATGTCGATTGAAAATGTGATAACAGAAAATAAAATATTGATAAGCTTTACGATTTTTAATCCTCATTATTTAAAAACCTGCTTTTAGGTAAAAAATCAAAACGGTAGTACGAACAGGCGATAAAACTTAAAGTGATAGCCAATACAATTAACGCTATTGAGGGATAATCTTTTCTATCATTGAAAAAAAATGGTATTGCAAACAACAGGGAAAAATAAAAATAATCTACTCCACCATTTCTATGAGTATAAATATGAAAAAAACTTACTGTTAAAATCAGTAAGATATACATTACAATGAGCTTTAATGCTTTACCAAATCTTCTTAGCAGATTTTTTATCAGCAGGAAAGTCAGCCATAATGCTGTAACAGAAAACAGTATTGTAGAAGCGATTACATCACCAAAAAATAATATGGAAAAAATGGAATAAAATAAAAATAAACATAACCATTTGTAATCTTCAAGTAGCTACTTCTTAAATTATCATGAGTTTTATCAGCCTGACTATTTAAACTGAAAAAAATCTTACATATCAATTTATTCATATATACTAAACAATTTAATAGTATACTCACCCGTGATAAAATTTTGATCACATTTTTTTTACTATTCTTAACAGAATAAAATTAATAAATTCGCAATACAAATCAATTACACGTAAATAAATTATTTATTACAAAACTATAATTTTAAATACATACTAATAAATACATAAAAATACTTTATTATAAATAAAAGATTAATAATTTAAATACCATCTATTTCCACAAATTCCAATTGTTACAAACAATAAAAAGGAGAAAACCGGTATAGCTTTCTCCTTTTTACTGTTTGTTATATTTTTATCAGAACTACCTCATTTTTGCAATAATGTCAATTCCGCCTTTTGTCTTATCACCTATTTTACAAATAATTTCTGTATCCAGAGGTAAGAAAATATCCATTCTGGAACCGAATTTTATAAAACCGAATTCGTGGCCCGCTTTTGCGGTATCTCCTTCATTACAATAGAAAACGATTCTTCTTGCCACGTATCCTGCAATCTGTCTGAACACAATTTTATGCCGCTCCATACTTTCTACCGCAACTGTTGTTCTTTCATTTTCAGTAGATGATTTTTCGTGCCAGGCCACCAGGTATTTTCCCGGATGATATTTTTTATAAATTACATTTCCTGAAACAGGATACCTGCAGATGTGAACATTTAAAGGAGACATAAAAATAGATACCTGTATGGCTTTCTCTTTTAAAAATTCAGTTTCTTCCACTTCTTTGATCATAACAACTTTTCCGTCAACCGGCGCAATCACATTCTCTGTGTGATCCAGAATATCACGATTCGGAACTCTGAAAAACCAAAATACCAAAGCATAAATAATTAACAGGGGCATAACGATTAACAGCGACCACATTTCCAGAAAATATATAGAAACGGCTGCGATAACCGCAAATAAGATACTGGCAACTGCAATAGTGCCTTTCGATTCTTTATGTAATTTCATCTATGAATATATATTATTTTTTATTCGCCTGATTCAATCGCTCTAAAACAATAGCTATGATGAGGCGATTCTGTAGAGTTTTAAATAAATTTCTCTAAAATAAAGTACAAATATACGACAGGAACGCAAATTAAAAAACTATCCAGCCGATCTAATACACCTCCATGTCCCGGGATGATATTTCCACTGTCTTTGACCCCGAAAGTTCTTTTCAGCTGGCTCTCCACCAGATCACCTAATGGAGCAAACGCAGCTATCAGAAAACCAACCACCATCCAGTTTCCACGAAGCTGAGGCTGATACTTTTCTACAAAATAAGACAGGATCAAGGTAAGAACTACTCCGCCGGCATAACCTTCCCACGTTTTTTTCGGTGAAATAACGGGAGCCATTTTATGTTTTCCGATAGATTTCCCAACTAAATAAGCAAAGGTATCACTACTCCAAATTAATATAAACAAAAAAATTACCTCCAAAGAAAAATTACTGTCATATGATGAATATTTAGGTAATCCTAATGCGAAGGAAAATGGAAGAGCAACATAAATAACGGTGAAAATAAGCTTTCCACTGTCAAAATACAGTTCACTTGTAAATTTAAACAGCGTCACCACAGCAATCACAATAAGCGAAAGAGCCAAAATCTCTGTCAGTCTGAAATTAAAATAAAAATCGTGATAGAAAAAACGTTTGGAAAACATGTAGAAAATAAGGAGCACGATTGGCAATACGATCCATTTTTCGTATCCATCACCGAACTTCATGATTTTAATACACTCCCAGGTTCCCACTAACAAAAGAAATGTAATCAGTCCATAATACAGGTATTGCTGTTTTACAAGACCGGGTGATACATAATCCAGAAGCTGAGCTCCCAGAGGTGTAGTACAGAGAATAATGACTGCAATATAAACAATCCCTGAAATAGTTCTCTGAATAAGATTTTTGTCCAAAATTTAAAATTTAGATTGCTTCTAGTCTTCTAACAGCAGTAGAAACAGCTTGGTATTATTATTTGCAGCGGTATCCAGTTTAGAATGATTTCCGCTTATTGAAGTAAGATTTTTAATATTTCCGCTGCGTTTTATCTTCCCCATAGCATCATTTAAATTATTGACAATTTGAGAGACATTGGCCATGACAATAATTTTCGAGGGCAGTCTTGAAGAATGATAATGCAGAATATTATTGTGTGATAGCATAATTCTTCCGTCATATGCAATCAGATACTCACAAGTGATAAATGCAGCATCGTTGACCATTTCAAGTTGAGGCGTATGAGAAATCTTTACAACATTTAAAAAATTCTGCAAATCTTTATCACAGCAGAAAACAGAATTCACTCCTTCAATCTTTAAGATTTGGTTTAAGGTCTGCAAAGCTTCTGCTTCGTCTGCGCAATAATTAAAAAAACCTCCTGAGTGGGTAAACAATTGGGCAAACTTATAATCAAGATCTGCATTTTTCAGCGAATCTCCTAGCTTTTCCAGACTTTGTTTATCATCTTCCTCAGGCTGATTAGTCAGTTTGCTTACAATTCTTTTAAATAAACTCAACTTAATGTATTTTTAGTCAACTTACTACAAAAATAGAAAATTAATTAGAATTGCTTCTAATAATATTGCTTTAAAATAAAAAATCCCGGCAATTTTATGATCACCGGGATATATTCAATTGAATTTAAATATTTTAAAGCTGAGAAGGACTTTCAGGTGCCTGAATTTCTCCCTCCTCCACTTTTTCATGTAAAGGAATCGTATTGGTCACCGGTCTTTCTGTCAATTCAGGATCCCAGGCTCTCTTACCAAAAATTTCCTCAAGGTCTTCCCGGAAGATCACTTCTTTTTCAAGAAGTTTTTTTGCCAGAGCATTCAGTTTATCTTTGTTTTCATTTAAGATTCTTACTGCTCTTTCATACTGATGTTCGATAATCGTTTTGATTTCCGTATCAATTTTGGAGGCTGTTGCTTCAGAATAAGGTTTGCCAAAGTTATATTCCGACTGCCCTGAACTGTCATAGTAAGATATATTTCCAATATTAGGGCTTAATCCGTAGATTGTAACCATTGCCTGCGCTCTTTTAGTTACCGTTTCCAAATCTGAAAGTGCACCTGTAGAAATATTATTGAAGATCACCTGCTCTGCCGCTCTTCCTCCCAAAGTTGCACACATCTCGTCCAGCATCTGTTCAGTTGTTGTTAACTGTCTCTCTTCAGGAAGGTACCACGCTGCACCCAGTGAACGCCCTCTAGGCACAATGGTCACTTTCAGTAATGGGGAAGCATGCTCTACCAACCAACTGATTGTAGCATGACCCGCCTCATGGAAAGCCACTCTTTTCTTTTCAGATGGTTTGATAGCCATATTCTTTTTCTCAAGACCACCGATAATTCTGTCAACAGCATCTAAGAAATCCTGCTTATTTACAGATTCATGACTGTTTCTTGCTGCAATTAAAGCAGCTTCGTTACACACGTTAGCAATATCTGCCCCACTGAAACCCGGAGTCTGTTTTGCAAGAAACTCTCTGTCCACGGTATCGTCCAATTTTATTTTCTTCAGATGAACATCAAAGATTTCTCTTCTTTCATGCATTTCAGGAAGATCAACATACACTGAACGGTCAAAACGACCTGCTCTCATCAATGCTTTATCAAGAATATCTGCTCTGTTGGTTGCAGCCATTACGATAACATTAACGTCAGTTCCAAAACCATCCATTTCAGTAAGCAGCTGATTTAACGTATTCTCTCTCTCATCATTCCCTCCTGAAAAATTGTTTTTACCTCTTGCACGCCCGATAGCATCTATCTCATCAATAAAGATAATGGCTGGAGATTTAGCTTTTGCCTGCGCAAACAAATCTCTAACCCTTGAAGCACCTACTCCAACAAACATTTCCACGAAATCTGAACCTGATAATGAGAAGAAAGGAACTTTAGCTTCACCTGCAACAGCTTTCGCCAATAAGGTTTTACCTGTTCCCGGAGGGCCTACCAAAAGTACCCCTTTAGGAATTTTACCTCCTAATTTTGTGTATTTCTCAGAATTTTTAAGGAAATCGACAACTTCCTGTACCTCTTCTTTAGCTCCTTCTAACCCTGCGACATCTTTGAATGTCGTCTGAATTTTTTCTTTTTCATCAAATAATTTAGCCTTGGATTTACCAATAGAGAAAATCTGTCCTCCAGGGCCTCCGCCACCTCCCATTTTTCTGAAAAGAATAAAGTAGAATAATCCCAAAATTGCAATCCATATCAATGCAGAATATAAAATTTCCGTGAATGGACTTTTTCCGTCTGCATAATCTTTAGACGTCTTAATTGCCGGATTATCTTTCTTTATCGTCTCAAATTTTTCTAAAAAAAGTTGTAAATCCCCGTACTTTAAGCTATAATCAGCTTTTGCGGGACCTCCTAGACTTGAAAAAGGATTTACTTTATCATCTTTCGTTACGGTTTCTGTTTTGGCAGCCTTAGTAAGAAATACCTCGGCTTTCTGTGCCTGTTTATCAATCAACACATTCTGAACTTTCCCCGTCTGCATTTCTCTGAAGAAAGCATCTTCGTCAATAGTCTTTGCATTATTATCGCCCATAAAGACAGAGCCGAAAAATAACAGAAGGGCTATTATTGCGATTGGAAAAAACCAGTTAAATCCTTTATTATTCATTTAATACTTTTAAAATTTATACTTCACTTTCTATTTTTGTAATGACGGCATCACCCCAAAGCTCTTCAATATCATAATACTGACGGGTTTCTTTCTGGAAAATATGTACTACTACAGTTACATAATCTACCAGAACCCACATTGAGTTTTCTGTACCTTCTACATGCCAAGGTCTGTCCTGAAGCTCGTTTCTTACCTTTTTCTCTACACTTCCTGCTAATGCTGAAACCTGCGTATTTGAGTTTCCGCTACATATTACAAATGTTTCTGCTACCGAATTTTCAATTTTTGAAAGATCGAAAATCATAATGTCTTCACCCTTTACATCCTGGATAGCTTCTACAATTTTATCTATTAGCGCTTGCTTTTCTACTGTTTTATTCATTAAAATATACTATAATCTGCAAATTTATTGTTTTTCTTTTACTTTAACCTTACTTTTAGGGCTTTAATGTCTTAAAGTTTTCTTAAATGAACGAACTGTTTTATGAAAAAGAGTGTTCTTCTACCAATGACGAAATATCTCAGGTTTTACTTTATCCATATTCAGATTTTATCGGTCTTTATACTTTCAACCAGACAGGCGGAAGAGGACAATACGGAAACCGCTGGACTTCCCAGCCTGACCGGAATATTGCTTACACCCTTGCTGTAAAAACACAAAATATCACACACAGTGATTTTCTTTTCAATTATTATACCGCATCAGTAATACAGGAATTTTTAGCGGCATTAACAGAAAAAAAAGTAAAAATAAAATGGCCGAATGACATTATCCTTTCCAATAAAAAAGTAGTGGGAATACTAATTGAGAAGAAAAAAATCCATCAGGAAAACTATTTCATCATCGGAGCCGGATTTAATGTCCTTCAGGAAAAATTTGATCAGATTTCCAATGCAGGCTCTATTTACACACAAACCGGTCTGAAACTTAACTTGAATGATTTTAGCAGGGAGTTTCATGAATTTTTAACTGAAAAATTCAAAAACCTGCCTTCTTCAGAAGATATTTTAGACTATTTTAATGCTAATCTCTTCAGAAAAGATGAAATATCCGTTTTTGAAACAGAAGGGGTAAGACAAAATGGAATAATCAGGAAATGTGATGAGAACGGTAAATTATGGATCGAATTTGAGGAGGGACTCAAGCCTTTTTATCACAAAGAAATAAAACTGCTCTACTGATTGGCCCTTTTGATATACAGTACCAAAGTTAACGGGAAAAAGATAATATTTGGCATCCACATAGCCAGTACAGGAGATAAAATTTTATTCTCAGAAACCACTTTTAAAGCCTCAAAAGAGAAAACAAAGACAAATGCCAAGGAGATTCCTATAGCGAGGTTGATTCCTAATCCCCCTCTTTTCTTTTGGGAGGAAAGTGACAATGCCAAAAATGTCAGTACGATAATTGAAACAGGCATTGAGGTTCTTTGATGAAATTCATTCAGATGCGCATTGAGGTTACTGTTTCCTTTTTCCCGCTCCCTGTCAATAAATTTTATCAGCTCAGGCGTAGTTTTATTCTGACCCAGAAGTTCATTAGGAAATAATTCTTCAGGAGCCTGTCCATAACTCTTTCTAAGCTCAAATCCCTGTCCCAGTTTTTCTGAATCATTGTTATTGATGGTTTTCTCAAGGTAACTGTTGAGGACAAACTGCTTTTTTGCAGGATCCCAATAGGCGTCATTTGCCTTCAGTTCATAGAGCATTCTGCGGTTTTTATCAAACTTCTGATAAACAAATCCGTACCCCCTGTGTTCTTTTTTATTCCAGGAATTGATAAAGATATACTCTGTTTTACTTAATTGTGCGGAAACGGGGGCTGTACCAAGAATTTTATCCTTATTCGTCTGGTTATACGTGTAAGCCTCCAGTGCATTTTTCTTGATGTTGGCCCACGGCAACACAAAATGATTGACAACGAGTGAAAAAACAGCTATAAAAAGAGAGGTCAGCAGATAAGGCTTGGCAAATCTGTGAAAACTGGCTCCACTACTGATAATGGCCACAATCTCAGTATTATTCGCCATTCTTGAAGTGAAGTAAATTACAGATATAAATACAAGAATGGCCAAAAAAGTGACGACTAAATTAATAATCCAGAAAGGATAAAAATGGATGAGAAAATACGTCAGATTCAGTTTTGGGTCAAGAGCAGTCGCATTTTCAATTCTGGGAATTTTCTGCTGAACGTCAATCACCAAAACTACCGTAGAAAGCAGTATCAGCATGAAACCAAAGGTTCCAAGGTATTTTCTAACAATATATCGGTCAACAATTTTAAACATCCGCTAAATTAAAGTCTTTGTCTTAAAACAGGAACAACAGAATTTTTCCATTCGTAAAAATCTCCGGCAATGATATGTTCTCTTGCCACTTTCACCAGATCGAGGTAAAAAGCAAGATTATGAATAGAAGCAATCTGCTTTGCCAGATATTCTTTTGAAACAAATAAATGACGCACATAAGCTTTTGAATATTCCCTGTCTACAAAACTTGTCCCAAATTCATCCAGTGGAGAAAAATCCTTTTTCCATTTTTCATTCTTGAGATTCATGACCCCCTGCCAAGTAAAAAGCATTGCATTTCTAGCATTTCTGGTAGGCATCACACAATCCATCATGTCAATTCCCAAACCGATAGATTCTAAAATATTCCAGGGAGTCCCAACGCCCATCAGGTATCTTGGCTTGTCTTTTGGCAGGATATCCGTCACTTCATCCGTGATTCTGTACAGTTCATCTTCTGGTTCACCTACTGAAAGCCCGCCAATAGCATTACCCTCAGCTCCTGCTTCTGCAATAACTTCAGCAGAAATCTTTCTCAGATCTGAATAAGTAGATCCCTGTACAATCGGGAAAAATCTTTGTTTATGTCCGTATAATTCAGGATTCTTTTCATTCCAGTCCATGCATCGTTTTAACCATCGGTGTGTCATGTCCATCGATTTTTTCACCTGGTTATATTCGCTAGGATAGGCAACACATTCATCAAATGCCATAAATATATCTGCACCAATCTGTCTCTGAATCTCCATAGACTTTTCCGGAGTAAACAGATGAACGCTTCCGTCAATATGAGATTTGAATTTAACTCCCTCTTCAGACATTTTTCTTGTACCTGAGAGTGAAAAAACCTGGAAACCTCCGGAATCGGTAAGAATCGGGAGATCCCAGTTCATAAACCGATGCAGTCCGCCTGCTTCCTGCATTACCTCCATACCGGGACGAAGATAAAGGTGATACGTATTTCCCAGAATAATCTGGGCTTTTATATCATCTCTCAGTTCCCTCTGGTGCACGGTTTTCACACTTGCAACAGTTCCTACCGGCATAAAAATAGGCGTCTGTACAACACCATGATCGGTGACCAGTTCTCCTGCTCTCGCTTTTCCCTGTGAAGTTTTTTCTATCCTAAAAAATTGCTGCATACTATCTAACTAATTTGGGGAGATTTGCTTCCGGGACAGTTTTGCTTTTCACAAAATCTTTTGCCTTTGGGTCTTTCTGTAAAAGAATTTCCTGCGCATCATCCACAATTTTACTCATTTTTCCTTTTGCTACATAATATTTGTAGCTCTCAATAAAGTCATCTGCTTTTACATGATGATTTTTAAGGATGTACCTTGTTCCGCTTTCCAGGTTTTTCCCCTGAAATGTATTGGTTACCTGATCGTTGATGGCTAAATCAGCCATAATCTCAGACATCGTACCTTTATCAAGCAGATTTTTTGGCTCATCAATATATTCACTGCAGGATACCACAGACAAAAACATAAAAAGCACTATCAGTCTTCTCATAATTTATTGATTATTGATTTCCACTTCAAATTTAAAACACCAAATACAGCTTCATGGATGATTCCCCCATTCATTTTGCTTTCCCCTAATTCCCTGTTTGTGAAAATAATAGGAACTTCTACAATTTTGAAACCTTTCCTGAAAGTTCTGAATTTCATTTCTATCTGGAAACCGTATCCTTTCAATTTCACATTATCAAGCCCGATCTCTTCTAAAACATTTCTTGAAAAGCAGACAAATCCGGCTGTAGTATCATGAATTGAGAGCCCAAGAATAAATCTGACATATTTTGAAGCAAAATATGACAGCAGAACTCTTCCCATCGGCCAATTGACTACATTAACCCCTTTTGAGTAACGGGAGCCAACTGCCATATCGGCTTTCTGACAGGCCTCAAACAGTTTGGGTAAATCATTGGGATTATGGGAAAAATCGGCATCCATCTCAAAAATATAGTCATAATTATTCTGCAGTGCCCATTTAAATCCATGAATATAAGCCTTACCCAGTCCGTCTTTAATATGCCTTACCGACAGATGTAGGGTATGAGGATGTATTTTCTGCAAGTCCTTAACGATATCTGCGGTCTTATCGGGTGAAGAATCATCTACAACTAAAATATGAAACTCCTGTTCCAATGCAAAAACAGCAGAAATTATCTTTTCGATATTCTCCTTTTCGTTATACGTTGGAATGATGACGAGTTTTTTCATTTGAATTGGCAAAGATAAGTTATTTAAGCTTTTTATTTTATACAAAATAATCTATAATTTTGCAAAAAAACATTCCGTTGCCACAGTCCCAAGATTTTACGAACCAAATAAGAATACCTGAAAATAATGATTGGGTAGTTTTTATCCTTATAGGATGCCTTTTCCTGTACATTTTTATGATGAACGTCATAGAGCGCGAAGCCACGCTCAAAGATTTTCTGCTTCAGAAATATTACGACTCAAGCAATAACTTACCAAGCTGGATCATCACATCTCTGGTAATTACCTTAAGTATGACGGTCTTAATTTCACAATATATTCCGGTCGTTCCTGAATATGTGTCTAAACTAAATGTTTTAGGTTATCAAGTAAATAAAGTCGGATACTGCCTTATTTCTGTTTCATTATTTTATATTCTCCGCACTGCTTTAGGTTTTTTATTTTACCAAAGTATAGGCGACGGAAAGAAATGGACTATATTTTATTTCACTTCCACCAAGTTTCATTTTATTCTCTCAATTTTACTGATCATTCTCTGCATCACCCACTACTACTTCCCTATTGACAGGAATGAAGCCTTTCTCTACTATGTATACTTTTTTATATTTGTTTTTGTATTTAAGATTTTTTTCTACTTATTTCACAGAAACAACATATTACCCCAAAAATGGTATTATAAATTTTTGTATATTTGCACGCTTCAAATAGCACCTTTGTTGCTGCTATGGAAGTTATTATTTATTTAATAAAAGTACATGATGAGAATAAAGTCTATATTGGTTTCTCAACCATCACCTAGTGAGTCTTCTCCATATCTGGAAATCGCAAAGAAGGAAAAAATAAAGATTGATTTCCGTCCTTTTATCCACGTAGCAGGGGTTGACAATAAAGAACTAAGAACACAAAAGATAGATTTGACGCAGCATACCGGTATTATTTTTACCAGTAAAAATGCGATTGACCATTATTTCAGACTCGCGGAAGAATTAAGATTTTCCGTACCTGATACGATGAGATACATCTGTCAGTCTGAAGCTATTGCCAATTATCTCCAGAAACATATTGTTTACAGAAAGAGAAAAATCAGTTTCGGAGAGAAAAATTTTGCAGACCTTTTGCCTCTGTTTAAGAAATTTCCTTCTGAAAAATATTTACTTCCTTCGTCTGATGTTTTAAGCCCTGACATTCCAAAAACTTTAGATGCGGCCAATATTCAGTGGACAAGAGCAATCATGTACAGAACGGTCTGCAGCGATTTAACGGATATCAACATCAAGGATTACGACATGCTTATTTTCTTCAGCCCACAGGGAATCAAGTCGTTACAGCAAAATTTCCCGGACTTCAAGCAGGAAGACACCAAAATTGGAGTCTTTGGCCCAACAACTTCCGCAGCAGCAGAAGAAGCGGGATTAAAGATTGATCTCATGGCACCGACAAAAGAAACTCCTTCAATGACTATGGCGCTGGAAAAATATATTAAGAGCCTGCACAAATAGTTTTTGAAACTTTATACCATACAGCCGTCTTTTCGCCTAAAGGAAAGATGGCTTTTTTTTAATTAAATTTGAATAAAGATTAATATTTGAACCATTTTCATTTTAAAATGCATAACAGGCATTCAACAAATGAAAACAAATTCAGTGAAAAATTAAAATATCCGGATGAAAGCTCCCCAAGCAAAAAAGACAGAACATATACTCGAAATCCACGGAGATAAAAGAACAGATCATTATTTCTGGATGAATGACAGAGAAAATCCGGAAGTCATCAAATATCTCGAAGAAGAAAATGCTTATGAAGAGATTATAATGAAAGAAACCGAAGCTTTCCAGGAAGATCTCTATGAGGAAATGAAAGCACGCTATAAGAAAGACGATGAATCTTTACCTTATTATTTCAATGCGTACTGGTACATTGTCAGGTATGAAGAAGGAAAAGAGTATCCTATTTTCTGCAGAAGATTTAAGACGATGGACAATCCAGAGGAAGTCATTCTTGATGTAAACATTCTTGCAGAAGGCCAGGATTTTTTTGAAGTGGCCAATGTTGCCGTAAGTCCCGATAACGAATGGGTATCTTTTTCAGAAGACAATGTCGGCAGAAGAATCTACGGTTTAAATTTCAAAAATTTAAAGACTGGTGAAATTCTAACCGATAAGATAGAAAACACGACAGGGAAAGCCGTTTGGGCAAACGACAACAAGCATATATTCTATATAAGAAAAGACGACAGCCTGCGTGCTTATAAGGTTTACAGACATACGCTTGGAACCGCTTGCTCAGAAGATGTTCTGATTTTCCATGAAGAAGATGAAACTTTTGATGTTAATGTTTTTAAAACAAAATCTTTAGAATATATTTTCCTGGCAAGCTCAAGTACAATTTCTGATGAGCATCACTTTATCCCCTCAGATAATGTCTTTGCAGAATGGAAAGTCATTCAGCCGAGAATGGATGATTTAGAATACTCTGTTGAGCATTATAAAGATGAATTTTACATCATTACCAATGCAGACGATGCAACCAATTTTAAAATAGTAAAAACAAAGATCGATAATTGCGGAATGGAAAATTGGGTTGACCTGATCCCACACCGCCCGGAAGTTTTACTGGAAGGTTTTGAAATTTTCCGGGACTATCTTGTTTTGGAAGAAAGAGAACAAGGGCTTTTACAAATCAAAATCATTGACGAGAAGAATGGAGAATCTTATGATTTACCTTTTTCAGACCCAACGTATACCGCTTACATTGGTTTAAATTTAGAATTCAATACAGACATACTCCGTTACGGATATACTTCTCTTACTGTTCCAGGTTCTACATTTGAATATAATATGAAAGATAAAACGACCAAACTTCTGAAACAACAGGAAGTTCTGGGCGGAAAATTTGAAGCGGAAAATTACATTTCAGAAAGAATCTGGGCGGACTCAAGAGATGGTGAAGCAAAGATTCCTATTTCTTTGGTCTATCACAAAGACACCAAAAAATCGGCAGAAACTCCAGTTCTGTTATACGGATATGGAAGTTACGGACACACTGTTGATGCCAGTTTTTCTAATGTGAGGCTTTCAATTTTAGATCGGGGTTTCATTTATGCAATTGCCCACATCCGCGGAGGCGAATATCTTGGCAGGGAATGGTATGAAGACGGAAAAATGCTTTTCAAGAAAAATACCTTTTTCGATTTTATTGATGCCGGAAAATATTTAATAAAACAGGATTACACTTCATCACGACATCTGTACGCAATGGGAGGAAGCGCAGGAGGTCTGCTGGTGGGAGCTGCCGTTAACTATGAACCGCAGCTGTTTAATGGAATTGTAGCTCAGGTACCGTTTGTAGATGTTGTAACAACGATGCTTGACGAAACAATACCTTTGACAACCGGAGAATACGACGAATGGGGAAATCCGAATGATAAAGAATTCTATCACTACATGAAAGAATATTCTCCTTACGACAATGTTGAAGCAAAGGATTATCCGCACATGCTGATCACCACAGGTTTTCATGATTCACAGGTACAGTATTGGGAGCCGGCAAAATGGGTTGCCAAATTACGTAAACTGAAGACTGATGACAATCTTTTATTATTTAAAACGGATATGAGCTCTGGCCACGGAGGCGCAAGCGGAAGATTTGAATCATTAAAAGAAGATGCATTGGAATATGCATTTCTGATGAAACTTGAAAATAAAATAATCTAGATCATTCTGCTGATTTTGTTTAAATTTATCATTAAATAAAATTTAACGTTACTATTAATTTTTGCAGTAGTTACAGTCATTTATTATTTTATACAAAAAGATAAAATCAGAAGAAGTGAAAAAAGAGAAGATTTCAGAATCAGAAAGGAGGACAAATTAGCGGAACTTCTAGAAAATGCAAGAAAAGAAGACAGAAGGCTGTACGATAATAATAACGATAAATAAATGTTTTATTCTTTATTGTTCAGAAGAATACCAAACAAATAGATCATGACAGAAGCAGAATTATGGGCGAAGGTTGAAGAATTTTTTGAAACCAATTTCGACACAGAAAAGCACCCGCAGATTGACACCATCCTATTCTTAATCGGTGTCCAGGAACTTGGAAGCGGACAGCAGAAATACACGAAAGATGACAAACTGAATATTCTTCATATTGCGGTCTGCACATTACTGGAACCTTTTGGATATTTTAAATTTACACATTATGATAAGGATGGCTATCCGCACTTTGAAGAACTGGAAAAGCTTCCTGAACTGAAACCTAATGAACAGCAGCTTTTGATGAAGAAAGCCATTATACATTATTTTCAGGAAGAGGAATTAATTTAAAAATGAGATAATTCGAAAATTTTCAATTACATAACAAGAAAAATGGAACGTAAATTTATGTTCCATTTTTTTATTTCAAATGTTTATTAACCGAGTTTAATATTTAAAATTTTCAAATGAGTAGATTCTCAAATTTTTAAATTACCAAGAATCTCTTCCAGCTGATTCAACCCCATTTTAAAACCTTCCTCAAAACCCATCTCCAATTGCTTTTTCATATCTGTTTCATTTTGAAAATGCATATTTACAGTGACTTTTGTACCTTCTTCAACTCCTGTAAAACCTAGAAGCCATTTGGTTTGTGGAAAACTGTCATCAATTTTTCCATTTTCATCACAGAAGGCATCAACTCCGTCAAAGCTTCGGTGATCATTAATTTCTCCGTATTTAACCTTTGAAAACACCTGTTCACCATCAGGACCGTTCATAGAGTATAACCAAAACCCTCCTTCTTCAAAATTCAGACTCTTTGTTCTGCATATCCATGGTTTTGGTGCCCACCACTGATCAAGCAGTTCAGGCTTGGTAAAACAGCTCCATACTTTTGAAACTTCTGCATTATAAACAGTCATTACATAAATGCTTTTCAAATCAAAATCTTTATTGAAAACTATTTCTTTACTCATAGAATTTATTTTTACTAAAATTAGAAATTTAAATTGAAAAAGGGAAATATATACACCGTAAACAAATACAAATTCCCAAAAAAATGTTAAAAAACATGATTTTAAGAAATTAGAAACAATATTTTGGCGCATTTTTTGTTTATATGGTCATAAAATATTTAATTTTAACATTTGTAATTACAAATTATTATATTCAATGAATAACAAATTCATCCCGATAATCTCGGTTTTCATGACGATCTCACTGATTGTTTTCGTAACCCTGCAGTTTTATTGGCTTAAAGGCTATTACGGTGCTTTGGAACAGGAATTTTCCAACAAAGTATATACAGCTCTTGAAAATACTACCAAAACAGTTTCTGATCTGGAAGTAGATAAAGTCCTCAACGAAAATTATGACAATTTCAGAGACAACATTATTGCCAACAATAAAAAACCATCGCTGACAACGATCCAACAGACCATTGATTCGGGAACTCAAAGATCAATCGTATACTCCAAAAACCTTATAGAACAGAAACTGCTTCCTTCAAAAAGAGGGGATTCATTAAGCCTAACAACATTATACACTGACGAAGCAGCATACAAAATAAAAAAAGATACAACCAAAAGAGAACAGCTGACTTCAGAAATCAATCAGGACATACAGAGCGGGGACTGGGGAATGAAGGAGTTTGTAAAAGTAAATGGAAGCACATTGCCGATTACAAAACGTGTCGACGCCAAAGTTCTGGATTCAATTCTTGCCAAAGAATTGGGAATGAAGGGAATTTCAGCTAATTTCGGATATGGAGTGACAGATAAAAACAATAAACTTACCACTGTCGCCAATAAGGTTTTTAAAGAAAAGAAAGAGGGCAACACTTATTCTTACCCCTTATTTACAGATACTAAAGACCGAACTTTATATACTCTGGCATTAGTTTTCCCAAAAAAAGAATATTCTCTGGCTATGAACAACTGGCCGATGCTGCTCGGAACATTTCTTTCTCTTCTTACGATTCTGGGAATTTATATCATTTCCATTAATTATATGATGAAGCAGAAGAAAATTGCTGAAATCAAAACTGATTTCATCAACAATATGTCTCATGAGTTCAAAACTCCGCTGGCAACCATATCGGTAGCAACAGATTCTTTAGCCAATGATAAAATTGCAACCAATCCGGAAAAGGTGAGATACTACTCCAGTCTTATTAAACAGGAAAACCTGAGAATGAAAAAACAGGTAGAAAATGTCCTGAACATGTCTAAACTGGAGCGGAATGAAGTGAAATTATTCCTGAAAGAGACCAACGTAAGGGAATTAATAAAGAAAACCACAGAATCATTCGGACTGATTGTTTCACAACGGAACGGTACGCTGAGGCAGGAATTCAACGCAAGTAAATACATATTCAGAATTGATGAATTCCACATTTCAAATATGTTGGTCAACCTTTTGGACAATGCCAATAAATATTCTCCGGAAGCACCTGAAATTGACGTTAAAACCAGAAATGAAGGAAATTGGTATGTGATTGAAATTTCAGATAAGGGAATGGGAATGGAAACAGAAAACAGAACCAGGATTTTTGAAAAATTCTTTCGTGAGGAAACCGGAAACATTCATAATGTAAAAGGCCAGGGATTAGGACTTTCGTATGTAAAAAAGATCATTGAACTCCACAAAGGTCAGGTGATTGTAGATTCAGAAAAAGACAAAGGAAGTACATTTATCATTAAGCTTCCAATGGCTTAGATATAAAAACAAATTAAATAAATAAAAAAAGAGATATGAGCAACAGAATATTATTAGTAGAAGACGACCAGAGTTTCGGAGCTGTATTGAAAGATTATCTTTCGATCAATAATTTTGAGGTAACTTTAGCGGTAGACGGTGAGCAGGGACTGAAGGAATTTACAGAAAACGAATTTGACATCTGTATATTTGACGTTATGATGCCAAAAAAAGACGGTTTTTCTCTTGCAGAAGACGTTAAAAAAATTGACAAAAACACTCCTATCATATTTCTTACAGCAAGAAATATGAGAGAAGATATATTAAAAGGATACCAGTTGGGTGCTGATGACTATATCACCAAGCCATTTGATACAGAACTGCTTCTTTACAAGATCAAAGCAATTCTTCAAAGAAGTTCTACCCTGGAAAATGAGGAACAGGAACAGTTTAAAATAAGCAACATTTTCTTTGACTCAATGTTAAGACAACTGAGAGTAGGTGATAACGATTACAAACTTTCCCCTAAAGAAAACGAACTTTTGAAATTGCTTTGTCTTCATAGAAATGATTTTATGCCGAGAGACCTCGCTTTGAGAAAAATCTGGAAAAAAGAAAATTATTTTACCGCCAGAAGTATGGACGTATATATCGCCAAATTAAGAAAATTACTGAAAGAAGATGACGGATTGGAAATCATCAACGTTCACGGAGAAGGTTTCAGACTTTTAGTTAAGAACTAAACTGAAGTCAACCCATCAATAATAAAGAAATTAGCAAAGCATTTGGAAATGTTTTGCTAATTTTGTTTTTGATCGGGAGTTTTGACATGAAACCATTTCATTAAAATTTTATCACTCCCAAAACAATACAGACTGTATATGAAGAATATATTTTTAGTAATAATTGTAGCCGGTGCATCAATTATTTCATGTAAGAAAGACGAAAGACCAACTTATATCAAAGAAGAGGCCGGAGTTCAGCAGCCTTATGCGGCAGTGGACAATACTCCGCAACCTTCATTACTTAATCAGGCAGGAATTCCTAATACTTCCTCTGTCGCTGTGGCACCTGGGATAAATCCCCCTCACGGACAACCCGGACACCGATGTGACATTCCTGTGGGACAGCCATTAAACGGCGGAGGTACACCGGCAGAGAACGCCAATGCAACCTCTCAAAACATTACCGTTAACGGAAACAATCCTGTTCAGATTGACCCGAATGCATCAGCTCCTCAAAAAATTATGATTGATCAAAACGGAAAACAGGTAAAAACAGCCCCGGGAATGAATCCTCCACACGGAGAACCCGGTCACCGATGTGATATTCCTGTAGGTCAGGCATTAAACAGCAAACCAACAGCTCAGACAACTCAGGTACAGGCCCCTCAGCCAATACCTGCTCCTCAGACAGTTGCAGCGAACACAGGACCTAAACCAAAACTGAACCCTGCTCACGGTCAGCCATGGCATGACTGTGCTAAAAAAGTAGGCGAAGCACTTTAATTTTTTTCGTAGTTTTGCATAGTGAAGTATACTCAGATTTTATTGATGATCATTTGTCTTGGAATTTTCTTAATTCCCAAAGACAACTTCTATGCTCAGGCTTCACAGGAGAACTGCTGTAAAAAAGATACTTCTGCCAAAAGCTGTTGTGAAAAAAGTCACAACAGCCCAAAAAAAGAAAATCAAAAATCATCCTGTCACGATGATTGCTGTACCTCATGTACAGCCTGTACCCTCTATATCGACAACATTGCTGACACATTTGTTTACGCAGAACATTCCGGGTTTGCTTCCAACCCTAATTTATCTTTTCAGTATTCAGACCCTTATTTTTCAGACCGTTTAAGAGACATTTGGCAACCGCCCAAACTAGGTTAGTACCCGTCAGTTATTCATTAAGAGTTTTAATGAATAATTATCTATGCCTGTACATACGCTGATATTTTACATCACCGGAGTGAAGTTGATTGCAGACTTTCTATCTTTTCAACTATTTACTAATCTAAATTTAAACGAATGAAATTATATATTCCCAAGGCATTCCTTGGCACATTCTTGTTATTATCACAGCTTATCTTTGCACAGAATTTTCACAAAAACCAGTTTCAGGTAAAGGGAAATTGTGAAATGTGTAAAGAACGGATCGAATCAACAGCACTGAAGGCCGGTGCTAAAGCTGCCCGGTATTCTGCAGATACCCAAACACTTACCCTGGAAACATCAGAAAACAGCTCTTCTGAAGATATTCTGAAGAAAATAGCTGAAGCAGGGCATGACAATGAGAAATTCAGAGCCCCTGATGAGACTTATGAAAAACTTCCGGGATGTTGTCATTATGAAAGAGAAAATCCGGAAAAAAAAATAACGGAAAAGCACGATCACAGCAAAGTTGAAAATGAATTTTTCGTCAAAGGAAACTGTGAGTCCTGCAAAGCCAGAATTGAAAAGGCTGCAAAATCAGCAGGAGCAAATTCCGCTGAATGGAATGCAGAAAAACAGACCGTTATTTTAGATTTTGATGTTTCAAAAACCTCTGCAGACCAGATCCTGAAAAAGATTGCTGACGCAGGTCATGATAACGAAAAGTATAAAACCACAGATGCTGTTTACAGTAAGCTGCCCGGATGTTGCCTGTATGACAGAGATACGCCTATGGGTTCGTTAAACTCTAATGTCCATGCAGATGAGAGCATCAGTCATAAAGAGGGAGACAGCGGTCAGCACTCCAATGGAGAAAAAGCGGAGAGCCATAATGAAAAAAACATTGAAGAGGTAAAGTTATCAGCTTCCAAAGCATCAACTTCTATCAATAAAAAAGAAGCCAGCCTGGTTTTCAATATCAGTTCAAAGGAATTATTAAAAGCAGCGTGCTGCAACCTGTCTGAAAGTTTTGAAACCAATGCCACCGTAGATGTATCATTCAGCAATGCAGTAACCGGAACCAAACAGCTTAAAATGCTGGGCCTGGATCAGAAATACACCAGCTTAACGAAAGAGCTCCTTCCTGAGATCAGAGGTCTGGCATCAGCTTATGGCTTAAATTTCATTCCCGGACGTTGGATAGAAAGCATTCAGCTGACCAAAGGAGGAAGCACTGTAACGAACGGATATGAAAGCATTACAGGACAAATCAACACAGAACTGATTAAAAATGCAGAAAAATCTGAAACGTCCCTGAATATATTCTCAGACTTTAATGGAAGAGCTGAGGCCAACATCACCCATGTGGAGACTATTAATGATCACTGGACCCAGACTTTTCTACTGCACGGGAACGGAACCTTCGGAAATACGGATATGAATGATGACGGCTTTCTTGACAGGCCTAAAGGCACCCAGTTGAATGCAGCGTATTTATTGAATTACAATGACCTGGAGAAATCAGGATTCGGTTCACATTTTGGGATTAATTTCGTAAAAGATGAAAGAACTGCAGGGCAGACTGATTTTGATAAAAAAATGGCTCAGGATAAGCAAACAGCCTATGGAGTAGGAATCGACATATCCAGGTTTCAGGTATGGAACAAAACAGGATATGTTTTCAAAGGAAAGCCATATCAAAGCTTAGGATGGATGAACCAGTATGTATATCATCAACAGGACAGCTTCTTTGGAAGGAGAAATTATTCAGGGCAGCAACATACATATTATTCAAATTTGATATTTGAAAGCATTATCGGAAACACCAATCATAAGTATAAAACAGGAGCAAGTTTCATGTACGATTCTTACAGTGAAAATTATCTGGTCGATCATTTCAGAAGAAATGAAGTAGTTCCGGGAATTTTTGCTGAATATACTTTAACGGGCTTAAAATATACTTTAGTTGCAGGCGCCAGAGCAGATTTCCATAACCTTGCTGGGACTCAGTTTACTCCGAGATTAAATTTCAAGTATGATTTTACTCCACAGACGATCCTAAGGCTTTCTGCAGGGAGAGGATTCCGAACAGCATCTGTTTTTGCAGAAAACCAGCAGTATTTCGCATCCAACCGAACGGTACAGATCCTTCAGAATGGCGGAAATATTTATGGACTGAAGCCCGAAATCGCATGGAATTACGGAGCGAGCTTACAACAGGAATTCAAACTTTTCGGAAGAAAATCTACCGTGATGGCAGATTTTTTCAGAACAAATTTTCAGGATCAGGTTTTGGCGGATCTGGACCGGTCACCTCAGCAGCTGACTTTCTACAATTTAGAAGGGAAATCTTTTGCCAACTCTTTTCAGACCCAGTGGGACTTTATACCTTTCAAAAATTTTGAAGTGAGACTGGCGTACAAATATTATGATGTACAGGCAGACTACTTGGATGGCAGAAGAGAAATTCCCTTCATGGCAAAGCACAGAGGTTTTCTGAATCTGGCGTATGCAACCAATAAAAATACAAAAGGTGGATTCTGGAGTTTTGATACGACCCTGAATGTTGTAGGAAAACAGAGACTTCCAAATACGGCAGGTAATCCAACTCAGTTTCAAATACCTGAATATTCGGAATCCTATGCTATTGTCAATGCCCAGATTTCAAGAAATTTCAACCAGAAAATAAGAGCTTATCTCGGTGGTGAAAACCTGACTTCTTATTATCAGAAAAACGCAATCGTCGATTTTAAAAATCCTTTCGGGAATTATTTTGATGGCGGAATGGTGTATGCACCGATTATGAAAGCGAATTTTTATGTTGGGCTGGATATAAGTTTTTAAACGGGTAGGCAGTTAAAAATCTAAGTTTGCAGGTATAGCTTTCAAATTATGATTTTTCATCAAAAATGTTCATTTGTTTTACCGGAAAAAATCAGACGTATTATCCTTAATTTAATTATTACGGCATGCATTTCGTATTTTAATCCTGACAATTATGAATGGTGATATTGCACTATATGAAATCGCCTTATTATCTTTAATAAACAGGCAGATGAATCAATTTAAACATTAAATAAATATTTTATATGAAACGTAACGCAACAGCCGTATGGAACGGTACCGTAAAAGAAGGTAAAGGTCATTTAACGACTCAGAGTACAACACTTAACCAAACTCAGTATTCTTTCAGCAGCCGTTTTGAAGAGGGTGTAGGAACAAATCCTGAGGAATTACTGGCAGCAGCACACGCAGGATGTTTTACTATGAAACTGAGTGCTGAACTTTCCCAAGCCGGTTTTACCCCTGAAGAACTGACTACAAAATCGGTAATCACTTTGGACCCTGAAGCAGGTAAAATCACGAAATCAGAATTGACCCTGACAGCAAAAGTTCCGGGAATTTCCGAAGAGGATTTTCAGAAATATGCTAAAATTGCAGAGGAAGGATGCCCGGTAAGTGCAGCTTTCAATTTTGAAATTACTTTGAATGCTACTTTAGCGTAAGTAAATATTAAAACTTCAACCAATAAAATTTTATTGGTTGAAGTTTTTTATGATATCAATTATTTCTCTAGTTTTTTAATTCCCATTTCATAAAGAGCAAAAGAAATGAGATCTGCATTTTCACTGATTACCTGATCGGTTGCTCTACCTGCTCCATGACCCGCATTTTTCTCGATTCTCAGCAAAATTGGGTTTGCACATTTCTGCTTTTCCTGCAGTTCAGCACCAAATTTAAAAGAATGTGCCGGCACTACCCTGTCATCATGGTCACTTGTAATAATCATGGTTGACGGATAACAGGTTCCTGCTTTTACATTATGAACCGGAGAATATGATTTTAAATATTCAAACATTTCTTTATTGTCTTCAGCGGTTCCGTAATCATAAGACCAACCTGCACCTGCAGTAAATTTATTATACCTCAGCATATCCAGCACTCCAACTCCCGGAAAAGCTACTTTCGCTAAATCAGGACGCATTGTCATTGTTGCACCTACCAGCAGTCCACCATTTGATCTGCCTGAAAGCGCCATATATTCTTTTGAAGTATAGCCTTTACTCTGAAGATATTCTCCGGCAGCAATGAAGTCATCAAATACATTTTTCTTCTGTTGTTTGGTTCCTGCATCATGCCATTTTTTCCCGTACTCACCGCCTCCGCGGATATTCGGTACTGCATAAATCCCTCCGTTTTCCATCCAGATGGCATTGACTACTGAGAATGACGGCTGTAAACTGATATTGAAACCTCCGTAAGAATAAAGGATGGTTGGGTTTTTGCCATCAAGCTTCGTCCCTTTTTTGTAGTTGATCATCATCGGAATTTTGGTTCCGTCTTTTGAAGTATAAAAAACCTGTTCGGAAACATAATCTTCAGGATTGAATTTCACTTTCGGCTTCTGATAAATTTCAGATTTACCGGTATCCGCATTGAATTTATATGTTGTTCCCGGGGTAATATAATTGCTGAAGGAATAATACAGTTCTTTCTCTTTTTTCTTTCCTCCGAAACCTCCTACATTTCCTTTTCCGGGAAGCGTGATTTCCCTGATCAGTTTTCCGGTTTTGTCAAACTGTTTTATCTGATCAATGGCATCAACCATATAAGTGGCAAAAAAATAACCTCCACCACCGGAAACTCCCAATACATTTTCTGTTTCAGGAATCACATCCTTCCATGTTTCGGGAGATGGATTTTGGATGCTTGTTTTTACCAGGCGCATATTCGGAGCATCTTTATCCGTAAATATGAAAAGATCATCTCCGTCCGTATCTACAATATTGACATTGATATCAAAGCCTTTGTTGATCTGAACGAAATCACCTCCTTTTTTTAAGTCTTTTATGTACAGTTCATTTCCATTGGTTGCATTGGCTGCGGAAATGATCAGGTATCTCTGGTCTTCAGAAACACCGGCGCCCAGATACCTTCTCGGTGTTTTATCGCCTCCGAAAATAAGTTGATCTGCCGATTGTTTTGTCCCTAATTTATGATAGAAAACCTTGTGCTTATCGGTCATTCCTGAAAGTACAGTTCCCTCTTTAGGTTTGTCGTAACTGGAATAATAAAACCCTTCATCACCCAACCAGGAGATTCCGCTGAATTTCACATCGACAATTGTTTCGTCGATTTGCTTTTTGGTGATTGCATCAATAATGATGATCTTATTCCAGTCGCTGCCACCTTCTGAAATGGCATAGGCTGCCAGATTTCCTTTTTTATTGAAAGACAGGCTTGAAAGAGAAGTTGTCCCTTTCTCTGAAAATTTATTCGGATCCAAAAAGACTTCTGTAGCTTTTGTCTTATTATCGGTTCTGTATAAAACTGACTGTGCCTGAAGTCCGTTATTTTTATAGTAATAAGTGTAATCACCTTCTTTGAAAGGTGCTCCGATTTTCTCGTAATTCCAGATATCAGTAAGCTGAGTTCTGATCTGCTCTCTGAAAGGAATTTTTGAAAGGTAATTCTGGCTGTATGCAACTTCTTCGTCAACCCATTTTTTAGTCGGTTCAGAGTCGTTTTCCAAATCTCTGTACGGATCTGAAACGGCAGTCCCGAAGTAGGTATCGGTTTGAGTTACTTTTATCGCTTTAGGATAATTCATTTTCTGAGAATAAAAAGTGGCCGAAAAAAGTACTCCAGCCGTTAATAAAAATGGTTTAAAATTCATTGTGAAGGGTTTTCTCAAAAATACGTAAAGTTGTGGAAATAAAAAAAGCTTCAGTAAGCTGAAACTTTTATCAGACAGTTAAATAAATGATTGTAGATCTGTAATTTCAGATGAAATTATAATCAGATGCCCATCCAGATTGTTTTTTCATCACCGATATTTGATGCCCATTCAGTTTCTCATTATAATTTCATCAGCTACATTAGAAAAAATTATTTTACCCGTAATTAATATTTATTTCAAATATTATAAAAAAACAAAAAAAAGCTCCCGATTTCTCAGAAGCCTCATTTATTTTTTAAGAAAAAAATTAGTAGTTTTCTTCTTCTCCTTTCATTTTTTCTGCATTTTCTGCCATGATTACAGCATCGATCATATCAGAAATATCACCATTCATGTATGCATCAAGGTTGTACATTGATTTGTTGATTCTATGATCAGTTACCCTCCCCTGCGGATAGTTGTACGTTTTGATCTTCGCTGAACGGTCACCGGTCGAAACCATTGATTTACGCTGTGCAGCAATATCCCCGACAGATTTCTGAACTTCAATATCATACAATTTGGTACGAAGCATTTCCATGGCAAGTTCCCTGTTGGCAAGCTGAGAACGTGCCTGCTGACAAACCACCACCATTCCCGAAGGTTTGTGGGTTAACTGCACTTTGGTTTCTACCTTGTTTACGTTCTGTCCTCCCGCTCCACCGGAACGTGAGGTCTGCATCTCGATGTCTGCCGGATTTAATTCGAAATCGATTTCTTCAGCTTCGGGTAAAACTGCAACTGTAATGGCAGAGGTATGTACTCTACCCTGAGATTCTGTTTCCGGAACTCTCTGTACCCGGTGAACCCCGGATTCAAACTTCATAATTCCGTACACGCCGTCACCTTCTATCTTGATGATTAATTCTTTATAACCCTTTGTTGCTTCACTTGAATCCGTGATTTCATGCTTCCATCCCTTGGTCTTAAAATACATTGCGTATGCCCTGTACACATCTTCAACAAAAATAGCCGCTTCATCTCCACCGGTTCCGGCACGGAGCTCTACAATAACGTTTTTATCATCGGTTGGATCTTTAGGAATCAAAAGGACTTTTAATTCTTCTTCCAAACCGGGAAGTTTTCCCTGGGCCTCTACTTTTTCTTCTTTAGCCATATCCACAAGATCCCGGTCTGAACCATCTGCAATGATTTCCTCAGATTCTGCAATATTGTCCAAAGCACCTTTATATTGATTGTAGACATGTACAATTTTTCCTAAATCGCTGTATTCTTTGTTTAAGGAAGAATATTTTTTCTGATCCGAAATTACGTCCGGCTGTATAATAAGGTCTGCTACCTCATTATATCTTTGTTTGATCGCTTCTAATTTTGGGATTAATGATTTAGACATTGTTGAAAATTTTGTGGATGCAAAGATAAGAATTATTAATTCAAAATTCAATAACCATTTGATTAGCTATCCGTTTGTATCATTTCTGATTTTACCAGAAATTCATATCTCGATTCCTGTTGTTGAAACGATGATACGACGTATTAGTAAAACTGAATTGGATTGTATTTAAGATGCGTTTTTTGTAAGTCGTTTGTCTATAAAATACAGAATAAGTCCTACGGCTATAATACCTAAACCAATCATGCTTTCCTTTGGATTGTTGATGAGCGTAAAATACAGAATGTATATACTGAACAGGAGGAAAACTGTTGGGAAAATATAAAATAAGTCAGATTTAAATATTTTCCGCTGATGTTTTTTAAGAAAGAATACAGTCGATATAGCCAAGGTCGCAAACAGCTGAAGGATAAAGGCAGTGTACACAAAAATCTCTTTAAAACTTCCGGTCAGTATAATTAAGGTTGCAATGACCACATGAGCGAAAACAGCTCTAACAGGAATACCTTTCTGATTATTACCGGATAACAGTTTCCATAAATGATTTTCTTTGGCAAAAGCCTGAGTAAGTCTCGATCCTACCCACAAATAACCGCTGATTGTAGCAACAAGCTGCAAAGCAATAAAAACTGTAACCAGCTTCCCAAAAGAAATCCCCAGCAGATTATCAGCCACTTCCCTCATCACATCTTCTTTTCCTGCCAGCTGATGCACCGGTGCGTGCTTCAGCATAATATAGTTGATCAGAATGTAGCATAACATCACAAACACAGTTCCTGCAATCAGAGATTTAGGCAGGTTTTTCTCAACGTCTTTAATTTCACCGGCTATGTAAGAGGCCGAATTCCAGCCTGTGTACGAATAGGTAACAAACACTAAAGAGGTAGCAAATGCCGAAAGCATTATCTCATTTTCCCATGAGTTGCTGAAATTGAGACTGTTCCCCATTTCAACAGGCTCAGAAAGCAGTACACCTGCAATAATCAGAAGCACAATAAAACCGACCTTGATTAAGGTAAAGAAATTATGAAAACGGCTTGAAGCTTTCAGGCTGAAAGACAAAAAGACCGCAACGAAAAATATAACAGCAATAGCAAAGGGTGTCCCGAGGTTAAAATCAAAGACTGAAAGGTATTTTGACATGGCCAGAGCTGCCAACGCAACCGGTGCTGAGAATCCGATTATTAATGAAATCCAGCTTACCAGATATCCCAGTACCGGATGATAGGTTTTGCTGAGATAAATATAATCTCCACCATTCCCTTTGAAATATACACCTAATTCAGCATAACAAAATGCGCCAAACAGAGCTAAAATCCCACCAATGCCCCAAAGTAAAAATATACTGTAGGTATTGGTGATATCAACCAGCTGAAAACCCAGGGTTGTGAAAATTCCTGTTCCAATCATGTTTGAAACAACAATAGCTACGGCGGTTTTCCAACCAACCTGATGTGAGGATGCATTCATTATAAAGACTTTAAGACTAAAAAATCATCAATTAGTACATCCGTTATGATCATTCTGTAATTTATATTTTTGTTCATTAAAACGTAAAATTTACTCTTCCGAAAAAGTAACTCCCTAAAGTTCCCATCTGCACAGGAGCATATTTAAAAACTCCGTAATACGAATTTTCATAGATCTGAAGATCAGGAAATACATCAAACAGATTATTGGCACCCACAGTGAGATTGATATTTTTTGTAATATCATATCCCACACTGATATCAGTAACAATTTTAGGCGAAAACTCCTGAATGCCACCAAAAGGATACCCGTCTCTGATTACCTGACCAAAATAAGTATTTCTTACCAAAAAATTAAATTGACCAATATTGTAATTCAATCCCAGTGTAGCTTTTGTTTTAGGTGACAGTGTTTCGATGATGTTTACCTGATCAGGACCAAAAAATTCATTCTGAGGAGTTCCCAGATTCTGAGGAAAATGAAAATCTGTGATTTTTGTTTCGGTATAATTTCCTGCCAAATTGATGTTCAGGTTACCACCTCCCAATTTCCAGTCATAGGTCACCACCAGATCTACTCCTTTGGTTTGTGTATCAACCGCATTGGCAAAAAACCTTCCGCTCTCAACACCATACTCGGTGAGTCGCGGATCAGTTATATTACTCGTAATCACAATTCTGTCTTTCACTTTTATAAGATATCCGTCCAAAGTGATGAAAAGCCTGCTGGCAGGTTTTAAAGTAAATCCAACACTTCCGTTGAGTGATGTTTCCTGTTTCAGCTGATCAAATCCGAGGGCTTTTGCAGCGGCACTTTGGTTGCTGAAAATCCCTTTTGTTACAATCCCTGATCCTGAAGTAGAAATATCAGCATACGAATTATTAAAATACTGCTGCTGCAGAGAAGGCGCTCTGAATCCCGTTCCTACGGCTCCCCGTATCGCATAATTTTTGACAAATTCATATCTCACTGCCAGTTTACCATTCAAAGTACTTCCAAAATCGGAATAATTTTCAAATCTGGCAGCAGCATCAATGTTCAGTTTTTTATCCAGATCATAAGATACATCCGCATATACAGCACTTGAGTTTCTAGATTTTTTTAAAGCATTCAGAGGTGAAAAACCAATAAAAGACTGCGACCCTCCCGCTCCTGAAACCGCTGAACCTTCTGTTGCAACATTTCCATTGATATCATATTGAGTATAAGATGCCTCATCGCCTGCCCTGATCTGATATTCTTCAAATCTGAATTCTCCACCAAATGCAATATTAAAATTGTTTAAACTTTTGGCAACATCCAGATTGACTGTATTCTGAAGGAAGCTGTGAGCCCCTGCATAGAACTCCGTTGGCGAATTTATACCTAGGGAAGCATTATTGGTATTACTGACATTATAATTAAAACTGTTACTGCCAAAGGTATTGCTCAAATCAATTAACCAGTTATCAGCATTATATTTCGTTCCGACTGCATAGGAGATATCATAGACCTCAGAGCCTAAAGAAGCCTGAAAACCATTGGGATAAAGAGACGAAACTACATTAGATGTTTCACTTGGAAGCCTTCTGAAACCATATCCCTGACCCTCTTTTATGCTGAATCCCCCGAATGTATATAATTTAAAACTGTTGTTCAGCGGATATTCTGCATTGAAGAATAACTGTGCCTGTCTGATCTGCGCATCTCCGATCTGGAAATTAAAATCATCCCGGCTAAGACCTCTCTGACTGATGACAGCATTATCTGCGGCTCTTGCTGCTTCCGGATCGTCTGCAAAAGCATAAGCAAAATTACCTCCGAAAATATCCAAATCATGATTTTGGGTCCTTGTGGTTTTCCCCCGATGATTCAATTGCAGGGATAAATTAATATAACTGTCCTTCTTTCCTAAAGAACTGCCGTAATTTACTCCTGCCTGGTAGGTTTCACCATCATTTCTACCTGTAATTCCATACGTGGCACTCGCTGAAGCTCCGATATCTTTTTTAAGGATGATATTGATAACCCCGGCTATTGCATCAGATCCGTACTGCGCCGCAGCGCCATCGCGGAGAACTTCAATCCGGTCAATAGCAATAACCGGAATCGTTCCCAGATCTGTTCCCACGGAACCATTTCCCACTGTATTCTGATAGTTGACAAGTGAAGTCGTGTGTCTTCTTTTTCCATTGACCAGCACCAAAACCTGATCCGGACCCATTCCCCTTAATGAGACAGGATCTATATGCTCCGTTCCGTCAGAAGAAGACTGCCTCACTGCATTAAAAGATGGAATGACATAATTTAAAAGATCCTGAACATTGGTTTGAGGTGCAGATTTCTGAATTTTATCAATATTAATCACATCCACAGGAACAGGCGTATCAATTTTTGTCCTTTTAGCATTCCGGTTACCTACGATGATCACATCTTCGATCTGTTTTTCTTTTTCCACTTCCTGTGCAGATAACATCACTGTTCCAAGCATCAATACAGAAATGCTGATTTTTTTCATTGTCCTTTATAAATTTAAATAGATAATTACGGAAAAATCCGTCAATTGACTGTCAAGAAATGGAATACTACAAAAATATTGACATCAGTTATCTTCCCCCATTCGGGTTGGAATTAGCACCTTTGCAAATTAGAGATATGCAGGTTGCTAAGGTTTCACAGGGCCAAATCCCTCCACCTTTCTCGATAAGTCTATTGCAAAGGTAGACTTATTTTCGATAATATCAAAAAGAGTTTAGAAGTGTCTTAATTTTATGCCTGAGAAAATGAAAAGAGAGACCGCTTATCGCAATCTCTCTTCTTAACATCTTTTACTGTTGGTTTTATTTAACAATCATCTTTTGAATAGCAACACCGGTATCCGATTTTAAATGAACCAAATACATTCCGGCAGGGTAATGGGCATTTACCTCTAAAGTTCCGTTTTCATTTTTAAGTTTAAAGACGTCCATTTTTTTGCCGTTCATATCATAAATAATGATCTCCCCGTTTTTAGCTTTATGATAGATTAATTTTACCATAGGATCTTTGACAGGATTATCTGCAATCTGAAGTGATAATTTATTGGCCGCATTCTCATCAATTACTGACAAACTACCCACATAGTTTCCAAAAATCCTGAATTCACCCGGCTGCAGCGTAATAGGTGCTGTCGTAGAAGCCACACTTAAAATTGTATTATCCATTAAATTCTGCCATTGCCCTGTATAAGGGAAATAGGGAACAACATTTTTTGCCGAAGTATTGTAATTGGCCAGCACCACAACATTCTTAATCCCGGCGGTTAAAAGATTATCATATACATAGATTCTCGTAATCAGGCCATCAGGATCGTTTGTCAGATTATTCGACTCCACCGTGTAGGTTTTTGATTTAAAAACCGGATGTGCATTTCTGATATTGATAATCTGTGCCCAGGTATTATAAATCGCTTTTCTGTTGGTATTGGAATCATACCCCAATGTAAAGGCAACAGGCTTTTCATCTGTTCTGCATCCGTTATTAATCGTTCCGTCCGGACATCTGTTGATGCTGAATTCATATCCTAATTCTCCGAACTGCCAGATCATTTTAGGACCGGGAACCGTAAAAAATGTTGCTCCGAAAGTTTTCATTCTTTCCAAGGCTGTATTTAAATTAGTCACCTGATAAGTTCCGTTTACAGCACCATAGACCAAATTTTTAAACATCAGCCTTTCTTCATCATGGCTTTCTCCAAAACCGACACCATGCATCTTGTTAAAGCCATGGAGTTCATGGTCCATCCGGTCAAAATTGCTGTTTTCTTTATACCCCATTGTATTTTGGTTATAGGGTCCGTTCTGATTATTCCAAAGCAGTACCCCTTTTCCTTCCGCTACTCTGTAATTGGCCCACTGCTGTTCTTCCGCATCCGTTCCCAGATGCTCAAAAATCATATAAGAATTGGGATCCAGGGCCCACTGTCTGTCTGCATAATATTTTAACACGTCCACTCTGTCCTGTTGATAGGCATTGGTACAGGCTTCATCAAATTCTGAACAGTTTTGGGTAAATCCTTTTGTCAGATCCCAGCGGAATCCGTCAATTTTATATTCGCCAAGCCATTGCTGCAGACTTCTTTCAACATAATACTTTGTGGCTGCACTTGAATGGTTGAAATCATTAAAAACATTATAGGAATGCTTCGGAACGGTATTGAAATAAGGATTGTTTGCTGCTACATCTCCGTATCCGTCTCCGTCAGGATCTACATTCCACAGCCTTACCAGAGGAGATCTTCCGGTAGCGTGGTTGAATGCCACATCCAAAATCACTGCAATGCCGTTTTGATGGCACATATCTATAAATTCTTTGAATTTTTCAGGAGTTCCGTATGCCTTATCCAGTGCATAATGGAATGAAGTATTGTATCCCCAGGAAAGATTGCCCTCAAATTCCATCACAGGCATTAATTCAACTGCATTGATTTTTAAACCTTTGAGATAATTGATTTTATTGATCAGGGACTGCCAGTTTTTTTCCTGAGTAAAGTCTCTCAATAACAGTTCATAAACAATCAGATCTTCTTTATTGGGTCTCTGGAAGTTGGTCACCTGCCAATTGTAAGGAGTCTGTCCCGTCTTAAACATAGAAACTTCAAAGCCCTGCCCTGCAGGAAATGCAGGTAATCCCGGATAGGTAGATGCTGAAATATACTGGTCATCATAAGACGATAAAATCTGCGGCGAATAAGGATCGGCAACCTTTTTTAGATCGTTTGTTCTGTACTGGAAGGTGTATAATTGTGCCGGAGTGATCCCATTCAGCTCTATCCAGTACAGATCCGGGTTCGTGGTGTCCCGTTTCATTAAATAAGTATCGTCAACTGCCCAGTTATTAAAGCTGCCAATAACATGAACGAAATTTTTAAACGGAGCATATAAAGCAAGTCCGACTTTAGTAGCGTCAGCGGGATTGTAATTGATTCCCTGCCTGATCCATGTAGGGATAGCCTGCGAAATTACGGTTCTGGGAACCTGCAGAATAAAACCTGCGCTTTTGGTCACCGAATTGGCATCTGTAGCAATCAGTTCCATATTGGCATCTGCTGTTACCGTATAATTGTAGGTATAAGAAGTTGCGGGTGTAGAAGTTGAATGTACAACAGTTCCATTAGCCTTCAACTGAAAGGTAGCACTGACACTTGTATTTGCAGTTACAGCAATAGAATTTCCGGCAGGAACAGACGTCAGGCTGTTGGCTGCAGGATTGGTTAAATTTAAGTTCAGTGTCCCTACATTAACAAAAATATCAGGTGACGTCTGACTGCTTCCTGTCTTGGTTTTTAATAAAAACCCAAATCTCCCGATTCCTGTTCTGTTATAAAATGTTGTTGGAGTAAATGTAAGTGAATAGGTATCGGTTACAGTATTGTAAGCAAGCTTATTGAGTTCGTTAGAATTATTCCAGCTTCCGTTGGTAGGACAGTCCTGGCTGTTAGCATAGTTCAAATCCAGTGACCAGGACCAAATATAAATAGAATTGTTGGTAACTCCCCAGGCAGCTTCATCGATCTGGTTTCCCGGAACAGATAATGTAATCTGATCTGTTTCGTTAAAAGGGTTTGGATTTATTGTATAAGTTATCTGCCCAAATACGACACTTGTAATCAATAGACATATAAACAAATATAAATTTTTCATATTAATATATTTTTAATAAAAATAAAATAAATTAATTAGTTATATATTAAAATTTTAAAGTTTATGACTCCACAAATACAAATCATAAAATAAGCTCATGCAGATGCATGAGCTTTCCTTTTAATAAAATTTAAATATCTAAATGAATATTTCTCAGTTTTTAATAATTTTTTTTGAAATTTTCTGACCGTTTTTAAAAACCAGTTCAACAATATAAATTCCGTTTGGAAATCCGTTCAGGTTGATTTGATTATTTATGAATGTGACATTGATTCTCTGCCCGATTATATTGGTCACATTGATCTTTTCAATTTCTGAATCCACTTTTACCGTAAGAAGTCCATTGGTGGGGTTTGGATAAACACCTGCCGTAACTTTTATAACATCTGAAGTACCGAGTCCCGTTACATCTTTAATACATCTTACCGATTGCCCCTGAGCTCTCTGTCCGCCTGAACCTGCATTTGCAATTGTTGATCCTATGTACAGATATTTTCCTCCGGAATTGGCGATATCAGAACTCCAGTAATATCCTCTCTGCCCTGTGTACGAAAAGCTCCCGTCAAGAAAACTCCGGTTACCGGCAACCGGTAATTTTAGTTTACTGGCAAATGCCGTTGCAGGATTTGATATACTTTCGGCAGCGATTGCAGCAGACCATTCTGCCTGTGTGGGAAGCTTCCATCCCTGGCCGATGGCCTTGCAGGGATCTGCACCTCTTTCTGCAGTTACTGATGAGGCATTGGCAACTGTCCATTGATCACTGGAGGCATTGGTTGACCACCACGAAGGCGCCGATCCAAGGATAAATGAAGTGATCCCGGCTAATCCTGTCGGATTATTGACAGAAGGAACTGTTGCAGTGGATGAATTTCTCGACTGATGCCCGTCGTCCCATCTTCCCCACTGGAAAAGATCTCCGTAAGAATCCGCGTCAGCCTGAACTGTTGCTACCTGAGAGCTTCCCAAGTTTTGCTGCAGCCAGATTTTTCCGTCTGTACCGCGAACCGTTGTATACGTTACAGGCTGACCTTTATAGGTAAATGTTACGCATCCCGTATCTCCCGGAGTATTTCCAGGATCTGTATTATTGCAGGTTGTTACTGAAGATGATCCACCCAGAGAAATACGTTTTACTTTTACACCTCCCTGTGAATATGACAATACCAGATAATTGTTAACTTTATCGATTGCCAGATCATTATATGTAGCCTGGCCATCGGAGATAAAGCTGCCTCCAAAAGTAACCCATGCCTGAGTGGCGGTATCAAATTTATACGCTGTATTTTTCAGCATATCATCATTTTCCCAGCGGCTTGCAATTACATAAGGCTCTCCCGCAGGTGTAACAGCAATTGCAACATGCTGAACTCTTCCACCGGAGAAATTGGCAGCACCCATCTGTGACCATGCTGTACCGTCATATTTTTTCACGTTTAACTTCTGTCCTCCTGCAGAGTTTGATACGTAAGCAACATAAAGATTGTTACCGGCATCAATGGCAATATCTGAATTATACTGTTCTGAAGATGAAGCAGCATCTACATTGCTGCCTCCTACCAAAATCCAGTTGTCTGCAGCAGTAGCATTGGTACTGTTTTCATAAACCCGAAGCCCGCCTGCAACGTTACAGGTATAAATTTTACCGTTTGAACCGATGACCATTTCAGCATATGTTGAGCCGTTTGAAAACCCTGTGTTTCCCACCTGTTCCCATGCTCCGTTCATAAAACGCTGAACCGTCCCTGAGTTGTGTGAGGCATAGGTAAAAAGAATATTGGACGGCGAAACTGCAGACGCCTGATAATTTACTGTGGAAGTCGTAGGACTTATCAACTGGGTCCATGATGTTCCGTTAAATTGTCTGACTTCCAGACCAGTTCCCTGATTCGTATAATAAATACTGTTCCCCGAAGGTGCAACGGATAAAGAACTGTAAGTCGCATAGCTGTTTGTAATGCCGGCGCTACCACCGACGTAGGACCAGGAAGTTCCATTAAACTTTTGTACTGATCCCTTTGTAACAGAGAGATCATAGTAAGAAACATAATAGTTTCCCTGTGGATCTATCGCCAGATTATTAAAACTGCTTCCCCCTGCAGAAATGGCTGCAGAACCTACATCCTGCCACTGCTGAGCAAAAGATAAGTTCCCGAAAAGGGTGAGTATTGCCAATCCTGCTTTCGCTATTGTAAAATATAAATTTCTAAACATGATAAAACCTTATTTTTAATTATTCTAAATTGATTTAAATTTTTCGCAAAATTACTTTTCCGATGCTCTTTCAGCTTATCATTTTCAAATCATTTGTTATCATACCGGTATCAAATGATTTCATAAAAAAAAGAGTTATCATTAAATGATACTCTTTTCAAATCAGTCAAAACTGCAGGGACCTAATTTTTAATTATCTTTCTGAAAATTTTTTGCCCATTTTTCATTGTTAGTTCAACGATATAAATTCCATTAGGAAACGTTTGCAGATTCAGACTGTTGTTTGAGAACTGAGCATTGATTCTCTGTCCTGCCATATCAGTTATATTGATTGCCTTCACTTCAGAATCTGCTTTGACATGAAGAATTCCTCCAGTAGGATTTGGATACACACCAACCGTCACTTTTTTAATATCCGAGGTTCCCAATGCTGTTGCAACAGCTTTGATACATCTTACCGACATTCCTGCATCTCTGCCAGCGCTGTTAGATAATGCAGAATACTGACTTATATACCAATGCTGTCCCGAACCGGTGTAAGGTGATGAGGAGGAAGACCACAGATACAATCTTGTTCCCGGAGAAAATATTCCGCTGTAATCTTTCATCCCTGCAGGAATCAGTTTTAAATTGCTTGCAAGAGCCGAGTTGTATTCTGTAATATTTTCTGCTGTCATTGCTACATCAATTTCTTCAACAGTGGGAAGTCTCCAGTTCAAACCAATTGATTTACATGGATCAGCACCATTTGTTGAACTTGCAGATGAAGAATTCACAGCATTCCAGGTGTCTGATGTTATACCGCCCGACCAGAAATTTGAAGAAGAATTATAAGCTCCAGAATGGAAAGATGCACTCCCTCCATTTAGGCCGGAAGGGTTGTTAGGCGAAGGAGCTGCTGCAGAGAGAATGGAATTTCTCAACTGATGACCATCATCCCATCTTCCCCATTGAAAAAGATCACCATAGGCATCTGAATCCGTAAGAGATGCAGCAGTCTTTGTACTTCCAAGATTTTGCTGAAGCCATATTTTACCGTCAGCTCCCCGGACTGTCGTATAAATTACAGACTGACCTCTGTAATTAAAAGACACACATCCGGTGTTACCGGGAAGACTTCCGGGATCGGCATTGTCACATGTCAGATGAGATGTACCGGCATTATAAATTTTTAATTTTTGTGCTGATACATAATTTACGGTAATCATAGCTGAAAGACAGAAACTTAACCGAATCATTAAAAAATGTAAATTTTTAAGCATATCCAATATTATTTTTATTTATTCTAAATTTAATTTAATTTTGTGCAAAATTAGATTTCATAATTAAAGATGGCTTATCATTTCCAAATTATGTGTTATCCGGATTAGTGTTTTTTTTAAAAATGTAAATGGAGCCAAAAACGTATTGTATGCAGAAACAAGCAAAAAAAGGATTGATATTTGAATCTGAAAATATCAAGATTGTATTGCATGAAGATTCTAATTCAGGGAATTATACTAAAGCAAATTTTGTGGAAGGAAAATCAAGTTTCAATTTATTATTTTTTCTAAGTCCAACTATTCATCTGAGTGCAAATGACTGCAAGACCAGATTTATATTTAAAAAAAATCAATATATACTTCATTATACCTCTGAAGAAAGCAAGGCAGAGCTATGGACTGAACAGGAAAACTTAAAATATTTCCAGATTCAAATCAAATACCAGTATATTTTTAATTTAATTGATCCGGAATCTAATCAGGAAAATGCGAAAATTCTAAAACAGATGATTGACAATAATTTTATTTTTCTGCATAAAGAAACTCCGCCATACATGACCGTGGAAATGCATATGATTTTAAAAGAGATCATCAGCTATTACCGAAAAGGATTTATGCAAAAGCTTTTTGTAGAGGCTAAAATTATCAAATTATTGATTTTGATTTTCGAGCAGTTTAATGAAAATAAGGATCATGAAGATGAATATCAGACTCCTGTCATCATCAAAAACTTTATCGATGAAAACTTTCACAGGAATTTAAAAATAGAAGAGATCAGTAAAATTCTGGGAATGAATGAGACTAAAATCCGTAAGGAATTCAAGATTCATTATCATCTGACCGTCAGCGATTATATATCTGAGCTGAGAATGCTGAAGGCAAAGAAAATGATTATCGATAATGATCTGATGATCAAAGAAATCGCTATAGACTGTGGTTATGAGTATGTACAGAATTTCACACGCGCCTTCAAGAAAAAGTTTGGAGTTTCTCCGGAAAAACTGAGAATGAGCTCTTTTTAACAGAAAAACCATCGATAAATCGATGGTTTTATATATGTTGTTTTGCTATGATATCACTTTTTCAGAATTAAGGTGAAAAAGCGATGACACTCAAATTAATGATGTCCGTGGTCGTGTCCGTGGCTATCATGCAAGAAAGGACCGTGCCCTTTAGGCTGGTTGAAAATTACCTCAGCGCCTTCCTGCTCGTGAATCAATTTTCTTCTGATATCTTCAGGATCGAAAGGTTTTACCTTACCGAAATACTCCTTCAGACCTTCTGTTAACCATAATGGGATAACAAAACCGAAAAACATAAAAATACACCAGAATCCCACTAGGAACATTGTAACAAAGTAAATTGTCCAAAGGAACTGATAAAACGGCCAAAATGCTGATAACATCATCTTTCTTATAGATTTTAGGCAAAAATAGGACTTTTTTCTTTTTCATCAAAAGATATATAACCTAAATTTTGCAATTTGTTTTTATTTTAAACTGAATACAACCGATATTTGAGGAAGCCCGTTCAGATCATCCATAACAAAAACCAATTACCATGTTTATATTATGATCAATGCGCAAGATCTGCAAAGAAATCATTTCCTTTATCATCCGTAATGATAAAAGCAGGGAAATCCTTTACCTGAATTTTTCTCACTGCCTCCATTCCTAATTCCGGAAAATCTACCACTTCTACAGAAAGAATATTGTCTTTGGCTAAAATTGCAGCGGGTCCTCCAATTGACCCTATATAGAAGCCGCCATATTTATTACAGGCGTTCGTCACATCAGCTGTTCTGTTTCCTTTTGCCAGCATTACCATACTTCCTCCATGGCTTTGGAATTCATCAACATAAACATCCATCCTTCCGGCAGTGGTTGGCCCAAAGCTTCCGGAAGCCATTCCTTCCGGTGTTTTTGCAGGTCCTGCATAATAAATCGGGTGGTTCTTAAAGTACTCAGGCATTACCTGCCCTGAATCCAGTAATTCTTTGATTTTTGCATGTGCGATATCTCTTGCAACAATCAGGGTTCCGTTTAATTTTAATCTTGTTCTGATGGGATATTTTGAAAGTTCAGCCAAGATTTCCGGCATCGGCTTGTTCAAATCGATTTCAACTGCTTCTTCCAGATGCGGAGGCGTTGCTGGTAAAAACCTTTTTGGATCCTCTTCCAGCTGTTCCAGGAAAATACCCTCTCTCGTTATTTTTCCTTTAATATTTCTGTCTGCCGAACAGGATACTCCCATTCCCACAGGACAAGAGGCCGCATGACGGGGCAACCTGATCACTCTCACATCATGTGTCAGATATTTTCCGCCAAACTGTGCACCAATAGCACTTTCCTGACAGATTTTCTGAACTTTCACCTCCCACTCAAGATCCCTGAACGCCTGCCCCGCCTCATTTCCTTCAGTGGGAAGATTGTCGTAATATTTTGCTGATGCTTTTTTTACAGCTGCCAGATTTGCTTCAGCGGAAGTCCCACCGATCACCAAAGCAAGGTGATAGGGCGGACAGGCTGCTGTCCCCAGATCTGAAATCCGCTCTTTTACAAAAGCTTCAAGAGACTTTTCGTTGAGTAAAGATTTTGTTTTTTGATACAGGAAAGTCTTATTTGCAGAACCTCCTCCTTTTGTCAAAAATAAGAACTCGTAATAATCTCCTTTTTTTGCATAAATATCGATCTGAGCCGGAAGATTAGAACCGGAATTTTTCTCATCAAACATCGTTAGCGGCACTACCTGAGAATATCTTAAATTTCTTTTTTGATAGGTATTGTAAATCCCTTTACTTAAAAATTCACCATCATCAACTCCCGTGTAAACATTCTCCCCTTTTTTTCCCATCACGATGGCAGTTCCTGTATCCTGGCATGAAGGCAGTGCTCCTTCGGCAGCCACTGCAGCATTCTGTAATAAGTTATAGGCAACAAACCTGTCGTTATCTGTTGCCTCAGGATCGTCAATAATTCTCTTCAGACTTGCCAAATGGGAAGAACGAAGCATAAAAGAAACATCTGCCATCGCTTCTTCAGCCAGAAATTCCAGTCCCTTCGGATCAATGGTTAAAATTTCCCTTTCTCCATGTCTTTCCACTCTTACGTAATCTGAAGTCAATTTTTTATACACCGTATCATCTTTCTGAATAGGGTACGGATCCTGATATCTAAATTCCATTCTAATTTTTCTTTGGATGCAAAAATAAAACATCGTGAAAAAAGCATGAGCAAAATCAGTTACTTAGATTGATATTTATAATGATTATAAATTGCAGGGTTTTTTATTAATGAGTAATTTTAGAAAACTTAATTAATCACAATGAACTACAGAATAGAAAAAGACACAATGGGTGAAGTGCAGGTTCCTGCAGATAAGTTTTGGGGAGCGCAGACAGAACGTTCCCGAAATAATTTTAAGATCGGCCCGGAAGGTTCTATGCCTCATGAAATCATCGAAGCTTTTGCTTATCTAAAAAAAGCAGCTGCATTTACCAATGCCGATCTGGGTGTTTTAGCTCCTGAAAAAAGAGATATGATTGCTCAGGTTTGTGATGAGATTCTGGAAGGTCAGCTGAATGATCAATTTCCTTTGGTAATCTGGCAGACTGGTTCAGGCACACAATCGAATATGAATGTGAACGAAGTCGTTTCAAATAGAGCGCATGTCAACAATGGAGGAACTTTAGGTGACAAATCAGAAATTCACCCGAATGATGATGTAAATAAATCTCAGTCATCCAATGACACCTACCCGACGGCAATGCATATCGCAGCGTATAAGAAAGTGGTTGAAACAACGATTCCTGCAGTAGAAAAGTTAAGAGACACTTTAGCAGAAAAGACGGAAGCTTTTAAAAATATCGTAAAAATCGGGAGAACCCATTTGATGGACGCAACTCCCCTGACTTTAGGACAGGAATTTTCAGGGTATGTTGCACAGCTGAATTACGGGATCAAAGCTTTAAAAAATACTTTGCCTCATCTATCTGAATTAGCCTTAGGCGGAACTGCAGTAGGTACAGGACTTAATACTCCTCAGGGCTACGATGTAAAAGTTGCAGAATATATCGCAAAATTTACCGGCCTTCCTTTTGTAACGGCTGAAAATAAATTTGAAGCGCTGGCTGCTCACGATGCTATCGTGGAATCTCACGGAGCTTTAAAACAATTGGCCGTTTCTTTATATAAAATTGCTCAGGATATCAGATTACTGGCTTCGGGACCACGCTCCGGAATTGGGGAAATTCACATTCCAGAAAATGAGCCGGGTTCTTCAATCATGCCGGGAAAAGTAAATCCTACCCAGAACGAGGCTTTAACCATGGTTTGCGCACAGGTTTTAGGGAATGACACAACGATTTCTTTCGCAGGAACGCAGGGAAATTATGAACTGAATGTTTTTAAACCCGTAATGGCCTATAACTTTTTACAGTCTGCTCAGCTGATCGCTGATGCATGTGTATCATTTAATGATCATTGCGCTGTCGGCATCGAACCGAATCATGAAAGAATTAAAGAACTGGTTGATAAATCTCTGATGCTCGTAACTGCCTTGAACACGCATATCGGGTATGAAAATGCAGCAAAAATTGCAAAAACAGCTCACAAAAACGGAACGACCCTTAAAGAAGAAGCAGTGAACCTTGGCTTTGTAACTTCTGAACAGTTTGATGAGTGGGTAAAACCTGAAGATATGGTAGGAAGCCTGAAATAGGTTCGAGGTACTTCCATTAAAAGCTAATAACGAAACTTCAACACCTTTTTAAATAATTGATAAAAAAACTCCGTGGAAAGAATTTCACGGAGTTTTCTGTTAATATGAATGTGTGTAATCTATAATCCAAATCCTATACCAAAAATAATAGCTTTATCATTTTCGAAATGATTTCCTTTGAAGTAATTGCTGAAATCCCTTTTAACAAAAAGACTGAAATTATCATACGATACCGTCAGCTGAGCGCCGTAAACAAATGGATTTACCTGGTAATTCCCTCTTTCTCTGAAATCCGGACCATTTCCTCTTACAATATTGTTGGTAGACATCTGTACTCCTCCATACATATTCGCTGCTACCCTGAAACCGTCAGAGTAAGGTCTATATTGAACATCCATTCCTGCATTTTTCAATTTTGAAAAATTATATTGAAAGCCGAGAGGAACCATGATATAACCGGTTCTCAATTTCGTTTTATCAACACTTCCCTGATATTCTGTAAGGTAAACTCCGGCATTGCCATCTTTAGCAAAGATCATATTGTTATCCGCACGAAGGGTTCTCCATGAAAATCCGATCCCTGAAATCAGTCCCCACGGACTGGTTCTGCTGAACTGATAATTAAATTTCAAACCAAATTCAAGATTACTGGCATATCCCATATTTTTATCCAGTGTATTATCGGGTAGATTATTGGTAAGATTCATGATCCCATATGTGAAGTATCCTGAAAAATCCTTCGTAGCACGGAATTTCTTCATCAGTTTTGCTTTCAGTTCTTCACTGGAGGTGACATCTGAATTCAACAGAGAATATTTTACCTGCTTTTGAATAACGGTATCAAGATCAAATCCTAAAGTTTCAATTCTCTGATCAATTTTTTCTGAATAGCGGTCTGCTACTTCTGCTTTCTGTCTGTCGAATTCTGCTTTCTCCAGGTTTTTTGACTGAAGAATTAAAAGCTCAGCTTCCATCAGTTTTTTTTCTTCCTGGATAATGGCGTCGATCTTTTTTGCATACTCATCTACTTTTTCTTTTACAATCGGGCTCACTTCGGTGTTTTCCTTTGACTGCAAATTCAGTTTTAATCTTTTTTGTGCATTCACAGACGTTGCAACAAGGCACAACATTCCTGCGATGATAAATTTCTTAATCATAGTATTATTTTTTTTTTAGTTTAAATTAATTTATTTGGTATTCAGATCGATGGTTGCAACGTTGCTTCCTTCTTTGGTTTTTTCGATGACATCTTTATGCTCTACCGAGAAAAGAAGTGTTGACGGATCGACATATCTTTTCTTTTTTACCTGCACCTTTGCAGAATCTGTTTTTGCCAGAATCTTCTCCGCCGGGATTTGAGTAATCTTTACTGCTATTTCCCTGGAAGTTTCCCTGATAACCGGAAGTTCTATTTTCTCTGTGACAGTTTCAGAAGTTTCAGTTCCGGATTTCAATTGAGAGGGAATCTTTTCCATTTCAACATACTTTTCCTGTTTCCGTAGAGTTTCAGAAGACTTTATTCTTTCTGTTACCACAGAATTATCTTTCATTTCTGCAGTGTCAGTTTCTGCAACCTGTAATGCCGGTGAAGGTTCCTGATCAAAAAATAATACGGCTCCTAAACTTAAAGTCAAAACCAGGCAGGCAGCTACCAAAAACCAATTGATTTTTTTTGTCTGAGAATCATTAACCGGATGAATCTGCGTTTCAATTTCAGACCACAAATCTCTTGAAGGAGCAATCTCTCTTTCAGAAATTTTCTTTTTGATCTGATAATCCAAATTATTTTTAGATGTTTTCATTTTTCAGTTTCTTTTGTTGTTGAAAGTAGATCTTTCTTAATTTTTCTTTTGCTCTGAAGAGTTGCGTTTTACTTACTGCAGTTGAAATATTCAGCGTATCTGCAATTTCCTGATGCGAATATTCTTCGATTACATAAAGGTTGAAAACCATTCTGTAAGCATCCGGAAGCTGATCTAAAAGTTCCTGTGCATTGAAATCAAAAACAATTTGCTCATCATGGATTTCTTCGAGTACCGAAGCATGAACATCGTCAAGATAAAAAACCGTTTTATGGCTTTTAATAAAATTAAGACATTCGTTAACGACGATTTTTCTTGCCCAGCCCTCAAAGTTTCCATCTCCACGAAAGCTCTCTATATGTTTGAAAACTTTACAGAAAGCTTTGATGACGCAGTCCTCCGCCTGGTAAATATCACTGATATAACTTTTCGCTACACTCAGGAATTTCTTCACACTCTGATCATAAAAAATCTTCTGTGCAGCCGGATCCTGTTTTTTCAAACGGCTCAGTAAATCTTCTTTTTTATTTTTAAACAAAAGTTTCATGGTTATTCTGTTTCTACTGTAAAGACAATGAAAGACCGAAAAGGTTACATAACAAATAAAATTTATTTCAATTAAATTATTAACTGGCTGAAAATGAGAAATAAATAAAAAAACCACTCTGATAAAGAAAGTGGTCATTAAAAAATATTTATTTTAATTTTTGAAGTCGGGAGAAGTCATAACATCCATATCTATGCTTTTTTAACGTTTTTTTTCTTCTTCAAAATTATCGGCTGATCTGATCTGTAAGTATTGCTGAATTTTTCAAATGCCATTTTTGAATAGGTAACGGTCCTATTACAGTCATGCCGGGGAAACATTTTCACAGGAATCAGAAATAATACCTATACCATTGAATGTCAGCTTTCAGATTGTATCATTCAGATTGATAAATTTAATAATTTATTCCTGTGAATTACCTTCAGTCAATTGATTTTGAACCGGATTCACCTGGTCAGCAAAATACTGCTCCAGATCTTTCAATGTTTCAGGATCTGTCTGTATATCTTTGACCTGGAGACCTTTATTAACCACAACAATCCTGTTGCAAACTTCGGTGGTATGCGCCAGATCATGACTGGAGATCAGGAAAGTAACTCCGCTCTGTTTGGCTAATTCCTTAATTAAGTTTTTAAGTTTGATCTGGGTAGAAGGATCGAGATTGGCAAAGGGTTCGTCCAGAATTATGATCTCCGGATTTCCGATAATTGCACCTACAATTCCTACTTTTTTCTGATTCCCTTTAGACAGGTCCCTGATGTATTTTCCTGAATTGACGATTTCACCATTGAACAAATCATGAAACTGCTTCAGAAATTCATCAACAGAAGCTTTATTCTGCCCTCTGAGTTCACCAATGAAATAAAAATATTCTTCCGGGGTAAGATATCCGATCAGAAAAGTATCATCTACAAACGCAGACACTTTAGATTTCCAGGTCTCAGATTCGTTCACTTTAATGCCATCAATACTTACAAATCCTGTTGTTGGCTGAATCAAATCAAGCATTAAACTGAAAAGTGTTGTTTTACCTGCACCATTGTTTCCGACAAGGCCGAAAGTTTCCCCTCTAGGAATTTCAAGGCTTTCAATATTGAAAACGGTTGTATTTCCGTACGTTTTAGATAAATTATTTATGGTGATCATTGAATTAATTTTTAGATGTGAATGCGTCTAATGTGCTGTATTTTTCGCTTTTATACTGTTTTACGATAATATCAAATATTTTTTCCCTTAACAGAAAGCCTATAAGACCTAAAGCAGCTATACTGATTACGGCTACAGTCATTCCGAAAAAATATTTTGTGGCTCCAAAAACAGCAATGGGCAAAAGCATTTTAGGGATTAACAGTAAAAGACTTTTCAAATTAAAACTGTTCTTCTGTCCCATCACTTTTTCTTTAGAATTGAGATCAATCTGCGTTTTGCTGTATGCTCCTGACCAAAGGGTCAGCTGAGAATTCACTCCTATATTATACAGGCCTGCGGCAAAAAAACTGAAATAAACATCCCAGCTGATAATCGCATAAAACAGTGCTACAACCATGGACCCTGCTGTAACAATAATCATCAGCCACCATTTTGCCTTGAGATACTCTTTATAAGGAACATTAAGCGTCATCATGAGAGGATAATAAGAACTGTCGAAAGAAGGCACCCTCTGGCCAAAGAGAAACTGAAAACCACCCGTCACAAACAATCCCATTAGCATCATCATATAAGGTGTTTTGTAAACCGGTGAACTAAACATTAACAGCCCATAAAAAATAAACATAAAACTTCCGATCAGAACTCCTTTGGTCACTTTATTTCTTCTCAGCATTTTGATATCATTGTTAATGAAACTTCCAATGGCACCATATTTATTGAGAAAAGCAATGTTTTCGGTTTTACCAAAAGTTTTTTTTGCTTCCAAGCCCTGATCAAGATAGAATTCTTTTTTTACATGATTAAAACATATCCACCACAGACCCGCAAACAAGGCAATCGCAAATAAAGTAAAGTAAGGCTGATCATAAAACGAGTAAAAAAGTTTTTCAGAATAATCAAAAAGAGGAATGATATCATAATAAGCCAACCCACCGATTACGGCAAACGTAATTCCAACTCCAATTGCAACATTTTCTCTGTTGTTAAAAAGAATATTGATGAAATTATTAAGATAAAACAGCAGTGAAAGCGCAATCAGCCAGCTCAGGCTTTCTAAGATCCCAAAACCGTTGAACATACAGATGACCGAAAAAGTAACGAAGAAAAATGAATTCATCCAGCTGAATGGGGAGAGAAAAGTCTTGATCAACATATAATTAACCAAAGTTTTTTTAGGAATATTCAGCGTCAGGTAAGGTTTGATATTCTGTGTAGACATCTGTTGCATCAGATATTTCAAAATCAGATCTGCTATCCACAAAACCACCATGAATTTTGACACTATTTTTACCGGATCTTCCTCCATCTCTTTTCTTACATAGAAGAAAGCGAGGAAAGCTGCCCCTATACAGTAGGCGATAAAAGAAAGAATCCCGATGAAGCGGAAAATCTTCATGGCCAGATTAATTCCGACAGAAGTTCCCCGAAAAAAACTTTTGATTTCTAACCTCAGGAATTGTACGAACATAGTTTACTTTTTTACATTAGTAAACATAATACATAATTTGTTACAGTTTTTACAGAAAATGGAATTACTATTTGTCATAAAAGTTTAAAACCACTCTTAGTTTAACTTTTAAAAATAGAAAAACAGTCCGTTAAAAATGGTCTGATTAAAAACAAGTTCAAACAATCGAAGGAAACTGTCAGATCGATGTTACATCTGGTCATGATCATACGGTCATTTCCTCAGACGGTTGCTCAAAAACAAATATTGTATATGTTTACCGAAAGTAAAGTGATATTCCGTTAAAAACGTTTCAAAACCGAAATACCGTAGCGAATCTATAACTGCTTTATCAACTAACCAATTAATTCTCTGGCCTGCGCCATTGCCGCCTCTGTAATTTTACTTCCTGAAAGCAACTGTGCAATTTCGTTGAGTTTTTCTTCTTCACTTAAAGTGATAATTGTTGATTGAGTTTTTCCGTTGATATCTTCTTTTACAACTTTGTAATTATCATTTCCTTTTGCAGCAACCTGCGCTAAGTGAGAAATCACAATCAACTGCATATCCTGAGACATTTCCCGCATCAGATTTCCGATTTCTTCGGCAACCTTTCCTGAAACCCCGGTGTCAATCTCATCTAAAATAAGGGTCGGAAGCATATCACTTTCAGCGATGATCTTTTTTACAGCCAGCATCACACGAGATCTTTCCCCTCCTGAAATAGCAGTCTGAATCGGCTTTAAAGGAAAGCCTGAATTGGCCTGGAACAGAAGCTGAATATTTTCTTTTCCAAATGAGTTGAATTCCGGAACGTTGATCAATTCGATATCTACTTTTGCTTTTTCAAGCCCTAATTTTTTCAGTAGGTCTTCTGCTTTTTTTATGAAGACAGGAACGTTCTTCTTTCTGTTTTTTGAAAGTTTTTCAGACAGCGCCTGAAGTGATTTTTCTTTTTTTGAAATATTAATTTCAATTTCGGCAATCGAGGCCTCGATCTCTGCAGTACCTTTCTGTTCTCCGGATAACTGATCCCTGATCCCTATGAGTTCATTCAGGTCCGAAACGTTATGTTTCAAAAATAAAGCATTGATCTTATTATTGAGCTCAGAGAGCAGGGCTAAATTTTCAGGATTGATTTCAATTTTTTCTGCTTCGTCTTCAAGTTCAGAAAGGATATCCTTCATTTCAACAAAAGAACCTTCAAGCCTTTCATCCAACTCTGAAAAAGTATGGGATACTTCTGCAATTTTCGACAGTTTATTTTTAGCTTCATTAAAAAAAGAAAGAATTCCGATTTCTTCCTGATGAAACCTTGATAAAATCTGTGCAATATTTTCAGAAATCATTCCGGCATTCTCCTGTACAGAAAGCTGATTCTGCAGATCATCATAATCTACATCATCTAATTTCAGATCTTCAAGTTCAGTGAGCAGAAACTGTTTGTAATCGCTTTCTTTTGTGTTTTCTGAGAGTTGTGCATGAAATTTCTTAAGCTGTGTTTTCAAACTTTGGAATTCTAAGAAATCCTGCTGGTAATCTTCAATGATCTTTCTGTTATCTGAAAGTCCGTCAATAATTTTAAACTGATAATCTGCCGTAAAGAGGTTGGATGTTTCAAACTGTGAATGAATATCGATCAGTTGCGAAGTCAGTTCTCTAAGAACATCTAAAGTTACCGGAACATCATTGATAAATGCCCTTGACTTCCCTGAGGGAAGAATTTCGCGTCTGATAATGGTCTGATGTTCATAATCGAGATCATTTTCGATGAAGAATTTTTTAAACTGATTATTCAGGTCAAATTCGGTTTCGACAATACTCTTCTCATCGGTTTTTGAGATGGATTTCACATCAGCCCTTTCCCCTAAAATCAATCGGAGCGCACCCAGAATAATGGATTTTCCGGCTCCGGTTTCCCCGGTAATAACCTGTAAACCATTTTTTAAAGACACATCCAAGGCGTCAATAAGGGCAAAATTTTTAATATATATTCTCGAAAGCATGATGAGTGGCAGATTTCTTTATACTGCAAATATAAAATTTAGAATTCAGGAATTCGGTGTCTTATCTCCATTTATTCCATTTGGTATCCGTAAACTTGGGCGCAAAAATAATCATCAGCTGCTTTAAATCATTCAATACAATCCCACCATTATTCCCTGAATTGAAAATATTGAAAATTTCATCATTTTTGGTCGTAATAAATGTATTGAAGAAGTAGTTCTGCTGAAACGTGTTTTCATAAGTTTTCAACTGCATTAAAGCATCAAAAATAATCTTTTTAGACTGTGTCTGATCCTGATTGAACATTCCGTCTAAACCGGCTCTGTGATAGGTATAAATCGACTGACGGAGCTGGCTCATGTTTGGATTTAAAATTTCTCCGATGAGAATCGACCGGCTTCTCGGATCATTGATCTGGCCCCAGCCATCATATCCACGGTTTTGGGAATTCTGTGCAATCTGCTGCGCTTTACTGAACCACTGCGTTCCGCCTGAAGACTGAAAACTGTCAGCATCATAACCCAGAATCAAGTATACATAAAAGCTGATCACATCAATAAGATTTTTACCTGAAAACTGTCTTTCATTAAAGATCAGATTTTCGTTCTCCACATAGTCAAATGCAAACTTCTGATCCTGAAGATTAATTAAGGGAGATTCGTACGATGAACTGAAAACAGGACGTACAGCCTGAATAACAATAGTTGCAGTATATTTATTACCATCCCTGTTGCTCAGGACAATAGAGAAATTTGATTTGATTTTTTCGAAATTCTGAAGCTTTTTGCCTGTCCAGCTTGTATTGTTGATAAAATCTTTAAGGCTTTTCTCCAAAGCTTTAAAGGCCTGCTGGTTACTCCCCTGAATCTGTTGTGAATTAACCTGAACGGTTGCTAAAAGCTCCTGCGGGAAACTAAAATTATAAAAGAAAAGTAAAAATAAAAAGATTGTATATTTTTTCATAGGTGGGCTGTCTGTTGTTTGAAGATCATACAGGATCTCCTTTTTGTAAATACTTATGAATCAAAACCAATTTGGCGATTCTATTATAATATAAATGTTGAGAACGGAAATTTATAAAATTTATTTTAAAATCTGAGCTTCAATGGTATCGAGAATGTCTTTTGCTACATTTTCTTTAGATTTGAGGTCAAATTCTATTTTCTCTGTCCCTGTAAATATTTTTATTTTATTGGTGTCTTTTTTGAAACCTGCCCCCTCATCACGAAGCGAATTCAGCACAATCATGTCAAGGTTTTTCTTTTTAAGCTTGCCTTTTGCATTTTCTTCCTCATTTTGCGTTTCAAGAGCAAATCCCACTAAAAACTGATGTGTCTTTTGGTTACCCATTGTTTTAAGAATATCCGGATTTTTTATCAGCTCTATGGAGAAAGTATCTTCATTTTTTTTAATTTTTTCTGAAGCTACGACTTTTGGAGTATAATCGGCAACTGCTGCGCTGGCAATTCCAATATCAATTCCATCATAAAATTCAAATACTTTATCGAGCATCTGTTTTGCAGAGGTTACTCTGTGAAGTTCAATATTTTCATGTTTTGAATTGAGAGAACTCGGTCCTGAGATTAAAATTACTTTAGCGCCTCTTTTTGCTGCTTCTTCAGCTAAAGAAAAACCCATCTTTCCTGATGAATGATTCCCGATGAATCTTACAGGGTCAATGGCTTCATATGTTGGTCCTGCCGTGATTAAAACAGTTTTCTCCTGAAGCGACTTTTTAATACCCGTACTTAAAAAATCTTCTATTACTCCCGAAATGGTTTCCGGCTCAGCCATTCTTCCCTGACCAACCAATCCACTTGCCAGTTCACCACTTTCCGCAGGAATAACAATATGACCATAATCTTCTGCCAATTCTAAGTTCTGTCTCGTTGACGGATGCTGATACATATCCAGATCCATTGCAGGGACAATGAAAACTGGGCATTTGGCTGACATATAAGTAGCAATCATTAAATTATCACAGATTCCATGAACCATTTTAGCTAAAGTATGAGCTGTACAGGGAGCCATAATAATGACATCTGCCCAGAGTGCCATTTCTACGTGACTGTTCCAGGTTCCGTTATCACCGTAAAAGTCTGTATACACAGGGTTTTTGGATAAAGTGGAAAGACTCAGTTTCGTTACAAAATGTTCAGCATCCGCAGACATAATGATCTGGACTTCTGCTCCTTTTTTGATAAAATCCCTGATAAGAAAGTGAATTTTGTAAGCAGCAATTCCACCAGAAACGGCAATGAGAATCTTTTTCCCGGAAATATTCATGTAGATGATTTTTAAAGTACTAAAATACTGCTTTTTTCTAAGAAGGACTTTTAAAAAATAAAATGTGAAAATTTAAATTACCGGAATATTTTTTTCCTATCCTCAATTTTGTAAATTATTTTATCGAATGGTTTAAACTGTCAGCTAATTTTAAGGTAAAAGCTTTACTCCCACTGCTGCTTAAATGTCCTATATCGTATACGTTCTTTGAATAATACAATTCTTTAAATGTACTTCGGGATGAGAAATCCAAAACTTTTGTATCAGTAATTTTTTTTATCTCATTCAATTCGGTTGGTTGCGCAAAAGGCGGCAGTATCAGAATCAGTTTGATTCCTCTTTTTTTACAGCCTTCCGCTAAAATCCGGATATCCTGAATCAGTGCCGGATTTAATTTTTTTCCGGGCTCCTTTTCTAAATATCTGTTATCTTTAGAAATTACCATTGTATCCCTCAGATATTGCTGTCTAAGATTTCTTATATTTTCATATTCATCATAATCTTTCTCTAAAGGAAAATATCCATTGTTTGACGACACAAACTCATTTTTAGTTTTATCTCTGGATCCTAATTTTTTAAAATAAAATATATTGGCAAAAAAATGAGAAATAGATAAAAATGAAGAATTGATATTTTTTTCTTCAGTAAAATACCTGAGCTCAAAAGCAACTGTCGTAAAATCATGATAATACATGACTTTCTCAGCGTATGAGTTTTTATCGAAAGGCTGCAGATCCTGAATTTCAAAAAATACATATTTAACATGGTCTGGGATATTCATCTGACGGTATATATATCTGTTTTCTGTAAAGAAAGTTCCACCGGCTGCCAGATTATATGCTCTGATCCGGTGAGACGTAGCAGAATCTAAGAGCGTCGGATTAATCTGTCTGAACATTCTGCTGCTTCCCAGAATAATAGCGTTGTATTTATTATGATGCTGATTAAAATAATTGATTTTCTGTCTTACGAAGTATTCTCCATAGAACTTATATGGACTCAAAGAGCATAATGCATATCCAATAAAAGATATACATAGCAACCAGACTACGATTTTAACGATAAACCTTCTCATATCAAAATTGAAAATAAATAAACTCATTATTTCCAAAATTTGCATATCGCAGAATAATGAAAATGATAATAAAATATAAGACTCTTCTAAACCAACGATCAGAATTTTTGATTTCCAATCCATGAAACTTATCCCTGTTTATCCATTCGATCAGCATCATCATGCCAATCAGCAGTAGAATTTTATACGGGAAAGGATCAGGCAGTGAAAATGCAGCCTTGTTAAATATGTTCTGAATGTAAGAAACTGCCTGTGAAACATCTTTTGAGCGAAAGAAAATCCAGGCAAAACATACCATGATAAAAGTAAGAAACATATGACATCCCTCGCTGAATGAAGGAATTTTTTTATTCACTGCAACAATTTCTAAATTCTGCCGGTTTCTGTTTGTAATCAATAAAGGTAAAAAATAGAATGCATGAAGGCCTCCCCACACAATGAAGGTCCAGTTGGCTCCATGCCAGAAACCACTTACCAGAAATATGATAAAAGTATTTCTAATTTTGATCCACATCCCTCCTCTGCTTCCGCCTAAAGGGATATAAAGATAATCACGAAACCATGTGGAGAGCGATATATGCCATCTCCTCCAGAACTCTGCTATATCCCTCGAAAAGTAAGGAAAGGAAAAGTTTTTAAGAAGCTCAATGCCAAAAAGCCGTGATACGCCTAATGCAATATCAGAATATCCTGAGAAATCCCCGTAAATCTGAAATGCAAATAATACAGCCCCCATAACCAGATTACTGCTACTTTCTGTCTGATAATTCAGAAAGATATCATTGACTACAGGGGCACAATTATCTGCAATGACAATTTTTTTAAAAAACCCCCAAAGTATCTGTCTCATTCCATCTACTGCCTGATCATAATTGAAAGTCCTTTTTTTCTGGATTTGAGGTAAAAGATGCGTAGCTCTTTCAATGGGCCCGGCCACCAGTAACGGGAAATAACTTACAAATAAACTATAGTCTACAATACTTTTTTCTGCACTTATCCTTTTCTTATAAACATCTATAACATACGAAAGTCCATGAAAGGTATAAAATGAGATTCCTACCGGAAGGATTATATTCAGTAAGCTCATATCAGCATTGAACCCGAATCCTTTCAGAAGTATAGAAAAGCTTTCAATAAAAAAGTTGAAATATTTAAAAAATCCAAGAAACCCTAAATTGATACCTATACTGATCGTCAACCAAATCCCTGCCTCTCTTCCTGTTTTACTTTTTTCAATCTTCAGACCGGAAAAAAAATCCAATCCTATCGAAAACATTAGAAGCAGCAGAAACCGCCAGTCCCAACATGCATAAAAGTAAAAACTTGCAAAAAGTAACAACAGGTTTTGATCTTTGTACCTTTTATTAAAAAAGAACCAGTATAATACAAATACAATGGGAAGAAATATTAAGAAACTGACAGAATTAAATAACACGGGAGTCTATAAATTTATTAATAATATATAATTTAGATTACAAATATGATATCAGTAATGAATTACACTGAGGTTTGTTATAAAAAAAATTCTATCAGACATTGTCTAATAGAATTTTTTTAAGAATTGAAACAGTTGCTAAATCACAACAACCGTCTGATCTATTAGTTTCTTTCTTCAGTTTTTCTAAAGTATACTTCCCCGTCCAGCCATTCCTGAATAGCGATAGAAGTCGGTTTCGGAAGTTTTTCATAATGCTTAGAGATCTCAATCTGTTCTCTGTTTTCAAAAACTTCTTCCAGGGTGGAATTGTGAACTGCGAACTCGTCTAATTTATTATGTAATTCAGTACGGATTTCTGCATTGATCTGTTCAGCTCTCTTCCCCATGATAACAATAGCTTCATAGATTGAACCTACTTTATCTTCAATCTTATCTTTATCGTAAGTAATAGTATTTACTTCTGCTTTTGTATCTTTTACGCTCATTTTCAGAAAATTATTTTATTTATAAGATGGCAAATTTACGAATTATCTTTGGATTCTGAAAGTGGCAGCCGGAGGAGGTGTCTGTAACGCTGCACTGTCCCTCTGAATCTGCATTGCCTGCTTTTCATTGGATACCTGATCTTTAATCTGCTTTTCAGTTTTTGACTGTTCAGCTAATTTATCAGCAACTTTCTTCTGTTTTGCTGTAAATATTGCGATTCTTTCATCATTCAGTTTCTTTACAACAACGAAATCCTTTTTCTCTTTTTCAAGCTTTTGTCTGAAATCTACTGCTGTTTTAGAATATTCTGTATCCGGGAGTTCTTTCTCAACCTGTCTCGTAAAAGATAAGGCACTTTCTATACGATCGTCTTTCAGGTCATAGGCTGATCCCATAGCTAAAAAATAGCGTGATTTCATCATATAGTCATAAATCTTCGGACGGAGCTTTGTACTTGGAAAGTCCTCTAATACATTTTCAAAAGCGGCAGCCGTAGATTTATAATCAGCCATTTTATAATACTGTTTCGCATTTTCAAAAGCTTTGAATTCTAATTTATAAGACAGCTCATCAATCAAAGTACTGATGTTTTTTGAACGTTCAGAACTAGGATAATTAGTCAGGAAATCCTGAAGTTCATTGATAGCCAGTTCTGTACTTGTCTGATCTAAGTTATAGTCCATGGAACCATTGTAGTAACATAAAGCTGACATATATGACGCTTCTTCCTTTCTGTTATCCTGAGGGAAACTTACTGCAAAGTTTTTGAACTGGTGACCTGCCAATTTATAGTTTTTATCGTAATAGTTAGCGTAAGCAGAGTTAAAAACCACATTTGGCGCATCATCTGTCCCTGCAACAAGATTGGGTAATCTGTCGTAAAGAGCCAAAGCATTTTTCCATTTCTTTTTAGCGAAATTTTCATTTGCCGCTTTTAGGATAAAATTTTTATCTGCGCTTTTCATCGCTTTATCTTGCTGGCTTGTGCACGCCGAAATGACAGCTATGGCAAAAATACCTAAAATATATTTCTTCATATAAAATTCAACAGTTTTCGGTTTTACCGAGCTATTAATTTGCAAAAATATAACTTTTTTGCTAAAAGATTTTTTTTTATGATTATTTAACGCAAAATTAGTCTGCGACGTATCCCAAAACAGCAAAAACATTCATTAAAAGATTCATTCTCACCTTTTTCTCTGCTTCCTTAGCATAGGTCTCTTCATCTTTATGAGGAACATAGAGCTCGTAAAAATTTTTATTGCGAATGACAAAGAGGGTAGATCCTATAATGGTAGTCAGAATATCTTCAGGCTTGGGAGTAAATGTAAAAACACCTGAAGCAACTCCTTTTTTAATGACATCATCCAGTTTCTTGACAAACAGCTGGTAAAAATCAAGAAGTTCATCTTTAAGGTTTTCTGTATGACGTAATTCCTGGGTGACGAAACCATGAAAATAATTATACTTAAAAAGTTGGGCAACAATATACTTGATCATTTCCTTCAACTGCATTTCCGGTTTCCCATCTTTGATCGTGTCAGCAAATTCAGAAAAATTTTCTCTTGTTTTCAATACACGGTATTGATAAAGATAAGACATCATCTTTTCCTTAGATCCAAAATAATAAGAGATCATTGCCACGTTAATATTGGCTTTAGAACAGATATCTCTTACGGAGGTACCTTCATAACCTTTTTTTGCAATCAACTCTTCAGCAATATCTAAAATATGAATCTGCTTATCCGTAAATTTTTTCCCCACGCCTGATGCTTTCAGTAAAGCTAAGAAAATTCCGACACTTTAATAAACGAATGTTTACTTTTTTCATAAAATTTTATTATTGTATTTTTGATTATGGACTTTTTTGATTTTCATCATCATAAAAAAGGTATAAATTACGGAATTTATAACCTTGGCATGGAAAATAATCCGGTTGACCTTTGTTATTCTGCCGGAATCCATCCACAGGACATTCACGTTGAGCAGATCGAAAATCAATTTAAATGGATTGAATCTGCGGCGGTTTCAGAAAACTGTTTTGCAGTTGGAGAATGCGGGCTTGATGGTTTGGTTAATATAGACATGAAAATTCAGGAAGAGGTTTTCTCAAGACAGATTCAACTGGCAAACGAAATTCGGAAACCTCTGATCATTCATTGTGTCAGGAAATTTTACGAAGTAATCTCTTTCAGAAAGAAATCTGAGCAGGCCATGATCATTCATGGCTTCAATAAAAAGCAGAGCGTTGCAGACGATCTTCTTAAGAATAATTTTTACCTGAGTTTTGGAAAAGCTGTTTTGGATCATCTATCTTTGCAGGATACTTTGAAAAAAGTTCCTTTGGATAAAATTTTCTTAGAAACTGATAATGATGACTTTGATATCAGAGAATTGTATCAAAAGGTTTCTGAAATCAGGAAAATATCAATGGAACAAATTCAATTGCAGATTAAAGAAAATTTAGATACGATAAAAAATGGATAAGTTTTGGCTGGAAAGAACAGAGCTTCTGATTAAAGAAGATGGTGTTGAAAAACTGAATAATGCTGCTGTTCTCGTAGTAGGTTTAGGCGGAGTAGGATCTTTCGCTGCAGAATTTCTGGCAAGAGCCGGAGTAGGAAAAATGACGATTGTGGACGGCGATACGGTAGACATTACCAATATCAACAGACAGTTGCCTGCACTGCACTCAACAATAGGAAAGCATAAAGTGGAAGTTGTTGCCGAAAGGCTGATGGATATTAATCCGAAACTTGAACTGGTAAAAATCAACGAATTTCTGAATCCGGAAAGAATGGGTGAGGTTTTAGATAATGGCAAATTTGATTACATCCTTGATTGTATCGACAGTATAACGCCAAAAGTGAGTCTTATTATTGCCGCCAAAAGGAGAAGGATCAAAATTGTCAGTTCGATGGGTGCAGGCGGAAAATCTGACCCTTCAAAAGTAATGGTTAGAGATATCCACAAAACGGCAGAATGCCATCTTGCAAAACAGGTAAGAAAAAGACTGAAAAAGGAAAAAATTGATAAGGGCATCCGATGTGTTTTTTCAACTGAAATACAGGATGAGAACAGCCTAAAAATGACTGACGGAAGTAATTTTAAAAGATCATTTTACGGAACCATAAGTTTTATCCCTGCAATTTTCGGATTGTATGCGGCTGCAGAAGTCATCAATCACTTAGTGAAAAAGACGGATGCAGAACTTTAAATATCCTAAAAAGGAAAAACTCAAGAAAAAGGATGAAATTACTTTGCTTTTTGAGAAAGGCAAATGGAAGAACAGTGGAAATCTCCGAATTATTATTCTGAAGAATCATCCTGACCTGTTAACAGACAACGTGAAATTTGGCGTTTCCGTTTCTAAAAGATATTTCAAGAAAGCAGTTCACCGAAACCGGATTAAAAGACTTTTACGGGAATGTTACCGCCTGAATAAGGATCTGTTCAATGAATATTTCGGAGAAAAGACGACAGCAATGCTGTTTTGGGTTTCTTCTGAATTACCGAAGACATTTCAGGAGGTGGAGGAACAGTTTATCAAACTATGCCAGTCACAAAAGAAATCTTAAAGTGCATATCTTAGAAATCAGCATTAACATTAATGTTCAGAATAGTTTTACCCATCATTTCATTAACCGGTAAGATTCTTCCGGGATGTCAAAACACCCGTACTGTTGCTGTAATTTAAATTCATGAATGGCAGAAATCAACATCCCTTTTTTTATTAATTTTTCGAACGGAAAATTTCTGAAGAAAAATGATCCATAGTTTTTTATTAAACTTTAGAAATACTTTCAGCATAATCAGGAGATCTTTAACTGTAAAGTACAATATTACAATTTGTTTCAAAGTACGTAATCCAAAGAATCTGCCTGATTTAAATACAGCCTTATCCCTTTTAATTTTTTTTAAAATTACTTACGGGACGCTTTTACATTTTTTGTAGCTTTAAGGAAACAACTGACGAACTAAGATGTTAGATCAAATTCCCTTTCTACCCTATGTAATGAGTGCCTTTATAGGTATCGGTCTGGCTGCTGCATCCGGTTTCAGAGTATTTTTACCCATGTTTGCAGTAAGCCTGGCATCCTACTTTCACTGGATTCCTGTGAGCGAAAGTTTTGAATGGCTATCCAGCTTACCTGCCCTACTCACTATAGGAATAGCAATGATCGCCGAAATCCTGGCCTACTATATTCCTTTTGTAGATCATTTGCTTGATACGATTTCTATCCCTATGGCAACGGCTGCAGGATCGATACTATTTGCCAGTCAGTTTACAGAAATGGGTACATTTTCACAGTGGGCCCTTGCTCTTATTGCCGGCGGCGGAACAGCAGCCACGATCAGTTCCGGATTTGCAGGCCTTAGGGCTGCGTCGACTGCAACAACCGGTGGATTGGGAAATTCTGTCGTTGGGACTACTGAAACTGCTGGGGCAGGGCTGATGTCGATCTTAGCAATGGCAGCTCCGGTAATGGCAGCAGTATTAGCCATCATCACATTAATCTCTGTAATTGTTCTAAGTCGCAAGGCCCTGCGAAGATTAAAAAGAAAAAAAATGAAGAATGCTTCCAATACCTGAAAATAAAAACGGCAGAAATAAATTCTGCCGTTTTTATTTTTAAGGATATCATTAATTTTTTCCCCGGTTGTCTTTGATTTCCTGAATTTTTTCTTCGAAGTACTCTTTTCTTTCAGGATGTTTGTTGGATAAAATCAAAAATGCATTCATGGCTTTTGAATAGAGTTTCTGCTCAATATACAAATTAGCCAGAGTTTCAGTCATCAAGTGGGAAATATCATCGGTTTTCTCTTTTACAACAAAATTCACTTCATCTTTCAGCTGACTGATCTTCGGATTATTTTCAATGAATGACTCAATGACTTTATTTTTAATCTCGGTTTTATCTACCGGGGTGTCTTCAACACGATCAATTTTTAACCAGCTCTGCCAGGTATTGATAAATCCGGGAATATTACTGTCATCAATTTTTTGCTGAGCCATTTTTCTGTCCTGCTCCCTGGATTCTGCTTTCTCTTTCTGATCAGATTTGTAAGACAGTCCTAAACTCGCAATATCTGACCCGAAAAATGACACATTCATTACCGGAGCTTCTTCTTTTTGCTGTTCAGAAGATGTCACCGATTCAACCTGAATTTCTTCTTCCGCAGATTCTGAAGATACATTGGATTCTCCTTTATTTTCAGCTGGAATTTCTTTTTCTGAATCCTCTGCTGACTCATCGTTTGAAGTTTCTGCTTCCATAGGAATTTCTTCTTTTGGCTTAGAAATTTCAGGCGATTTAATGAGTAAAGAATCGGGACGGCTTGTTTCAAAACTCATGGGTTTCCATGTAGAAATATTTTCTTCTTCAGCATCCGTCTGCAAAATATCATTTTCAGTGATCTTATTCTCTTCCTCCAGTTTCTTTTCTTCCAGATCTTCCTCTACAATTGACTCGGCAATTGTTACTACCACTTCTTCGGCTGCTTTTTGCTCTTCACCTACATGAAATGCCTGTGTTTCTGCAAAACTGATATCATGGCTGACTTCTTCATCTTTTTCTTTTGTTTCCGGAACGATGTCTTTTCTTTCCTTCATCCTTTTCTCCACTTCTTCTATCAAACGTCGCATTTCATCTTCATGCTTGTTGATATTTGGCTTTGAATTTTCAGATAATAATGACTTGACTGTACCGGATTCGATTTTAATTTCCGGCAGAAAAGATTCTGTTCCGTGGAAACTCAGTTCAGCATCATCATTCAGTTTTTCAGCAGCTTGTGAAGATTCGATTTTGCCTTCATCGATGATCCGTTCTGTATTTACAGCTTCAGTAATCTCTTCTGTTTGATCTGGCCCAACCTTATCATTATTTTCATGATCAGTTTCATTTTCAGTTGTAAAAGATTCAACTTTCCGGAAGCTTATTTCATTCTCATCTTTAATTTTTTCGGAAACTTTTACAGAATCTATTTCATCTTCGTGAGTGACTGATTCAGAATTTGCGGCTTCTGCAAGATCATCTGCTTCAACAGATCCGGGTTGAATAATTTGTTCATTTGAAGTTTCAGCAGAAAAAGATTCAACTTTCTGGAAACTTACTTCATTCTCATCCTTTATTTTTTCAGCAGTTTTTACAGAATCTATTTCATCTTCATCAATGACTGATGCAGATTTTGGTACTTCTACAAGTTCTTCTGTCTTATCAGAATGGGTATCGGTGGTATTTTCAGATTTAATTTCCTCTGTCTGTAAAAAAGGATCCTGTAGTAAAGTCGATTCCGTATTTTCTGTTACTTCATCAATTTGTGCTGATGAATCAGCAACCTTTTCTGAAGATGTTCCTGCTAATTCCTCAGCAACTATTACATCTTCTTTATCTGTTTGACTCAGAATACCCTGCTTTGAAACTGATTTATGCGTTACAATGACGCCAGATTCCAAGGTTGACTCAATATCAATGGTTTCGTTATCATTTTCGTCAAGAAAATTTTCTTCCCCCTCAAATAAAATTCGGTTTCTCTCCCCATTTACAACCAAATGGACAATTTCCGGCTGATCAGCCAACAAACCTTCAGAAGCCGCTTCATAATCATGATCTGAGAAACTTTTCGCTTCTTTTCTTACAGGATTTTCCTGCTGCTTATTTTCATTTTCTTCTACTATCCTGTTTTCTACAGTCTGAATATCTGTTGTATTCTCAGGAACTACATCCCTATTTTCACTTAATCCCTCGTTCTCTTTAAATGGAATATCTGTACCTGTTTGAAAAACAACTTCTTGATTTTCTGTAGTAGTTTCCAGTTTGAGTTTCTGAACTTTACCATTGATCAGCTGATACAGTATTTTTTTATCGGTCGTGTACGCAGCTGTTTCAGAAAGAGCTTTCTGATAATTTTCCTTATCATATAAATGAACACCATACAGATGAAGTGCCCGTACATTTTGAATATAAGGAAAAGAATCAATTTCCTCTTTCAAAAGATGCAGATCTTCTGACTGAATATTTTTCGGATTTTTTAATAATTCTAAAACTCTAGTATGTATCATTTTACCAATTCGCTACGATATCATTAAATATTTTGTTGATAATTCTGTCTGTTGCAATTTTCACCTGGCTCGTTTCTATGGCACTTTGAGACAGACTGCTGTTGAATACCGCTTCATCAGAATAAGTTCGGTCAAAACTCAAATCAGGATGCAGTTTATTTTCATAATGAACTTTCACCGTGACCGTCAGCTTATTCTGAGATTCCTGAATAACTCCAGCAGCTGTATTCTGCGTTGTAGAACTGATGGTGGTAGGAGTGATGGTATAATCTGTGATTTCACCTTCAATTAAAATATCCGGGTTTTCTTTTGTTCCTTTGAGGGTTGTTCTCTGTAAAAACCTGTTCTGAATATCCGTAGAAAACTGCTGTGATAAAGTAGGGTTAACCAAAGGAGCATTGTTTGGAAATTCATTGATCTGTACCGTCTTTTCATCTTTCAGCGAAGATCCGGTAAAGGTGTAGCATGAATTTAAAAATACAACACCGATTATTAAAAGGAAGAGGTTTTTCAACTGACTCATTGTAACGTTTTTAAACTTAAAATTTTTCTTTGATTCCTATTTCTGAAATCTCATCGTGCTCAATCTGGTTCATGGCGTCTTCATAAGCAAAATAATTGGCAGTGTACGCAAATGGCAAGGTTACAAACAAACCGATACCACAAGCTATAATTCCTATCTGAGAAAGAAATCCTACTACCAATGAAAACAGAAATATAGACAGCAAATTATCTTTTGACATAATTTTGGAAGCATTCCATGCAGTCTTGATATCTGTTACATTTTTAAAGGAAATCAATGCAGGAATGTAGAATCCTTTCAGTACAAAATAAAACACAGCCACATACATTAAAAGAACGTACGGAACCATAATAACGGAAAACCATGCTGATTGTTCACCACCATTGATTGCCCCTGCAAGAATCGACAGGATAAATATCGGGATATAAACCGCTAAAATCCCTCCGATAACAATGAGCTGAAGAATAAAGTAGGGCATAAATTTATCAAAATTGAAAATTTCACCCGGACTTGCCTGCTGCCCTTTATTTACTTTTCTGAGATACTGATAAAAATTTCCTGCACCCAACATTCCACAGAATGGAATAATGGCCATTACAAAGCAGCATAAAAATGCCACGAAAATATTTCCGAAATCTTTTTTCAGGAGTTCAAAACCTTTGCTAATGTATTCGCCCAATTTAAAATTAATTGGTTTTGCGGTAAAATTTACATTCATAATTGTTGATTTAGTCTTCTAAGTTATATTGTTTTATTTTTCTGTACAAAGTTCTCTGAGAAATTCCCAGTTCGTCTGCCGCTCTGTTTCTTCTTCCGTTATGCTTTTCCAATGCTTTGATAATTAAATCTTTTTCATTGTTTTGCAGTGATAAAGATTCGGGTTTGTTTTCTTCAACCTCAATGTCTTCAAAATCTTCATAACTGTCGTCAGAATTTGAAATTATGGTTGGATTCTGAACGTTCTGATTATTATTTTCAAAAAACAGTAATGAATTCGGGCTTGCATTCTGCTGCGGTTCCGGCGTATAAATCCTGTTGATCAAATTCTTTTCCTGATTGCTTAGATCCGAAGTCCCCCTGTTTTTTATCAATTCCGAAGTTAAGGATTTTAAATCATTTATGTCGTTTCTCATATCAAAGAGAATCTTATACATAATTTCCCTTTCATTTCCGAAATCAGTCTGCTTTTGCGATGTCGGATGATTAACGATCATCGGCAAATGAGAATCCATCGGAATATATTCTGCTAATTTTTCGACCGTTACACTTCGGTGTGTTTCTACAACAGTCATCTGCTCCACTAAATTTCTGAGCTGTCTGACGTTTCCCGGAAATGCGTAATTCTCTATATAATGCACTGCGCTGGGTTCCAGCTGTAATTCGGGCATTCTGTATTTTTCGGCAAAATCAATTGCAAATTTTCTGAAAAGCAAATGGATATCACCTTTTCTTTCTCTAAGAGCCGGCATATCAATCTGCACTGTATTTAAACGGTAAAACAGATCTTCACGGAATCGTCCGTCGTGAATTGCCTTCATCATATTCACATTGGTTGCCGCAACGATTCTTACATTGGTTTTCTGAACCTGTGATGATCCCACTTTCATAAATTCACCGCTTTCTAAAACTCTTAAAAGACGAACCTGTGTCTGTAAAGGCAGTTCACCAACCTCATCTAAGAATATGGTTCCGCCGTCTGCCACTTCAAAATATCCTTTTCTGGTTGCAGTAGCTCCTGTAAATGCCCCTTTTTCGTGTCCGAAAAGTTCGGAATCTATGGTTCCTTCAGGAATTGCTCCACAATTGACAACGATATACGGCTGATGCTTTCTTTTTGATTCTGAATGAATTATTTTGGGAATAAATTCTTTTCCCACTCCACTTTCCCCGATCACAAGAACGGAAATATCGGTAGGGGCTACCTGAATAGATTTTTCGAGCGCACGGTTAAGAGCCGGAAAATTTCCTATGATCCCGAAACGTGCTTTTATAGATTGTAATTCTGCCATTTTTTTGATTTTAAGATTTTAAGTTTACATTACTGTCATTGCATACTGTAAACTTTTTGAGATGATTCTTTTAAACGTTTTTCTCCGTTTCAAAACTCTCCTTTAAATCTAAATAGTCTTTATTTCTAATTTTCGCAGCTTTACTTTTAAAATAAATATTTTCAGTAAAATCATTTACTTTGTTCTGTCTTTTGAAAACTTTCAGAAGTTGATGACAATGATCTCTCTGTGTAAAATGGGATGCTGATTTTTTTTGATCAGAACTGCAGTCCTGCCTGGCTGGAAAGAATTTTCCAAGGAGATCCATTGCATTCTGTCTATAACGGATTGCAGTATTATGAGGAAGCCTGTTTTTTAAACAAAACTCCGGCGAAGTTTCAAAGCCATCATTTAAAAAATGACTGTAAAATTCATTAAGAGCGCCGCATTTTCCATTTTTTGACGATTCACCTGTTATCTGTCCCGAGATATTACCGCAAACGATGACCAATAATACACTCAGGCAGTATTTATGAAATTTCTCCATTGTCTGAGTTTAAATGATTCATAAAATATGTTTTGCGATCTGCAGCTGTAGAGCTTGATCCCTTTTTCTTTTGCCCGTTATTTACAATCTCACCCTCCAGTTCAATGCAGTTAAGCACTGTCAGCTGATCAGCACCGCCCATGATTTTAGTATCTGCATTTCTTATTAATGCAGAAAAAGTCTGAAAAACTTGAGCTAATTGCAGATCAATCATTTTTTTGAATAAATTTAAAGATTAAAACTCTAAATTATTTCACGGTTTCCCCTAAAAGTGTGCCCTGTGTATTATCAAATACAAAAACATCCACAATGTCACCCAGTTTCTGGCCTTCCAGCATATCAAAAACACAGACTGCATTTTGGGAATTCCTGCCTTTCCACTGGTTTTTATTCTTCTTGGAGATTCCTTCAATCAATACACTGTGAACTCTTCCTACGTATCCCTGCATTCTTTTTCTTGACAATTCGCCCTGCAACGCAATCACTTCAGCCAAACGTCTTTGTTTGACATCTGCAGGAATATTGTCTTCCATTTTTTTGTGAGCCGGAGTTCCCGGTCTTTCAGAATAGGAGAACATATAGCCATAATCATATTCCACCTCTCTCATCAGGCTTAAGGTATCCTGGTGATCTTCTTCTGTCTCGTTGCAGAAACCGATAATCATATCCTGAGAAAAAGAAATATCGGGAACGATTTCTTTTGCTTTTCTGATTAAATCTAAATATTCTTCACGGGTATGCTGTCTGTTCATTGCTTCCAGCATTCTGTTGCTTCCGCTCTGCACCGGCAGATGGCAGTAATTACAGATATTATCATGTTTTGCCATAGTTCTGAAAACGTCAAGGCTCATATCCTGTGGATTCGAGGTTGAAAATCTGATTCTCATTTGAGGAACCGCCTTGGCAACCGAATCGAGAAGCTTTGAAAAGTCTACTGCAGTTGCTTTCTGCATTTCTGAAGCTTTTGCAAAATCTTTTTTGGGACCACCGCCATACCAAAGGTAAGAATCGACGTTTTGCCCGAGAAGTGTGATTTCCTTGTAACCGCTTTCCCAAAGGCTTTTACATTCCTCTAAAATTGAAAACGGATCACGGCTTCTTTCTCTTCCTCTTGTGAAAGGAACTACACAAAACGTACACATATTATCACAGCCTCTGGTAATCGTAACAAAAGCAGTAACCCCATTTCCTCCCAATCGGACGGGATTAATATCTGCATACGTCTCTTCTTTAGATAGAATGACATTGATCGCATCTCTTCCGTCTTCCGTCTCTTTTAAAAGGTTCGGTAAATCCCGGTAGGCATCAGGGCCAACCACAAGATCAACAAGCTGTTCTTCTTCTAAAAATTTAGTTTTAAGCCTTTCGGCCATACAGCCCAGCACTCCAACCGTCATGTTGGGTCTTTCTTTTTTTAGATTTTTAAATTGAGCCAGACGCATTCTTACAGTCTGTTCAGCTTTTTCACGGATAGAACAGGTATTCAGCAGGATCAGATCTGCTTCTTCAACCTTCAGTGTGGTATTATATCCCTGATCATTGAGAATAGAAGCAACAATTTCAGAATCAGAGAAATTCATCTGACAACCGTAACTTTCTAAAAAAAGTTTTTTAGAATTTCCGGTTTTCTCTGCAATAGCAAAAGCTTCTCCCTGTTTAGTCTCGTCTATATATTTTTCTTGCACAATCGTCGGTTTAATCATTAATCTTCAATGTTTCATATTCCACAAATAAACTCTGAAACGGAATTCAAAAACATTAAACTATTTAAGTCTGCAAAGATACAAAATATTGTGACAGAATGTCAGGAGTTAATCCGGATTACCAAAACTCAGAGGAAGCCTGAATCTGTAATTGACAGGAGTACCGTGAATCTTCGCAGGACTCCATTTTTTCCTGACATTTTTTATTCCGTTAATAATCCTTTTATCAAACTCAGGAAGTCCCGAAGAATTTTCTAACGTTACATTTTCAATGATGCCTTCTCTATTTACCGTAAATAGCGCTACCAGTTTAAAACCTTTTTTCCATTGAAAACCGTAAAGATTTATTTTTTTTACCACTTCAGCACGGAATTTATTGATGCCACCCGGCAAACCCTCCAGCATAGCCGGCTCAGCTTCCTGAGAATATCCGTCTTTATAATTTTCAAACAGGGCATCCGGAAAAATATAATAACTTACTATCCCCTGTTTTTTCTCACCATCGATTTCAACAGGGTTCCACTTATCCATATACCTTACAACCTGAAGTCCGAGATCATAGGCACATTTATTTTTTTCTGCCATCTCAGAATTGGTCTCATCTTTCAAATATTTTACTGATCCATTTTCGTTTACAATTACCTTGAGAAGATAAAGCTCGTTTTTATTTTCGCAGGGTCTGAGTTTTTTATCCAATAGTATCTGATGAAAATCTTTATAAAATTCTGCATCTCCCCCTTTGTAAGATTCCTGATTATGAGGGTAATAGTAAAAAGATTCATTGCCGACCTGCGCAGATATGGAGATAGAAATAATGAGCAGGATATAGCAGAAGACTATTTTTTTAATCATTTGCTGATGAATTTAATGTTTGGAGCAAAGATAAGCATCAGGCAATTGGGATCAAAAAAAAACTCCATACTGTTGTATGAAGTCTTTTTAATATAAATTCAAAAAGATTAAGCAGTAACCGTCTGATTTTTCCCTTTGCTTCCCGTTTCTTTTAACATGAACGAGATTAAAATTGCCAGGACAATTCCTGCAATCCAGAATAAAACGGACTGCTGAAAATGTAAATTTCCGGATGACACATCTAAACTTTTCCCAAACCATCGGCTGAAAACCGGGCTCAGTAAAGTAGTGACACCAAAAGTAATAAAATTGATTGCTCCGGTTGCGCTTCCTTTTACATGATCAGGATTGGTCTCTTTAATAACTGAATACGGAATCATAGCAGCTCCCGAACCTACTCCAAAAATAAACATACTGACTTTCGCAGCATAGAGATCCGGCAGGTAGATCATCTGAAGAAAACTCAGAATCATAAGCAGGGCACCCCCAACAAGAACCGGCTTTCTGCGACCTATTTTATCAGTAATAAAACCTAACAGCGGGCAGCCGAAAGCCCAGCCAAAAGCAACCATCGCACTGGTAATCGTTGCATCACGAAATAAAAACTGTCTGTCTTTCTCGAAAAACGCTACTGCCCACGTCATTGCAAATATTGTGGTCGGCGCAAAAAGCAATCCAGAAATAATCCCGCAAAGCCAGGATTGGGGATTTTTAAAAACAACTTTATAAGTATCAAGATAGCCAACAGACTGATGAGGCTTTTCTTCAGGATCTGCTTTATCATCTTTAGGAGTGAAAAAATAAAGAAGCACAGCCGTAATGATGGTAATAACACCTGACCAAAGCCAGAAACTGTTGATGTTAATTCCTTCCTCTACCCAGGGACCTACCAAAAACTGCCCTGCAGTTCCTCCCAGCATTCCGATACATTGGGTAGCCCCGATCGCTGTCGCCAGCAATTTTGAGGAAAAACCTTTACTGGCAAGATACACACAGCCAGGAAAAGCAAAAGCACATCCGGCACCCTGTAATAATCTTCCCGTAATTCCCGCTGTCTGGGTGGATATTAAAAATAACAGGCATCCTATCCCTAAAATCAGGCATCCGGCGAAGAGTGATCTCTTTCCACCAAATTTATCAAGGGCTATACCTGCGATTAAACTGCATGTGGAATAAGTGTAATAGTAGGTTCCTACCATGCTGATCAGTTTAAGTTCAGTTGTTTTAAAGTTACTGACCAATTCCGGGATCATCACTGCAGGTGCAGCCCTGATCACATAATCTAAAAAATAAAATATAAGACCGAAGATCCATGCTATTACATAGAATTTTTTCAAAGAACTGCTCATTACAATAATTCCTTGATATGTTTGTAATTACTTTTTACGGTATCCAAAGCTTCTTCCATTTTACCTCCCAGCATCAGCTGAGCCATAGATTTTGTCATCCCGATAACCTGCTCAAATTCAATTTTAGGAGGCAGTGCCAAAGCATTTGGGTTAGTGAAAATATTTAAGAGATATGGTCCGTCGTGGTTTAAACATTCTGTAATCGCTCCGGCTACCTCTTCCGGTTTATGCACATTTCTTCCGGGATATCCCATAGCCTGAGCAATCATTGCAAAGTCAGGATTTACCATATCGGTTTCGTTATCCGGCATTCCCCCCACTTCCATTTCAAGCTTTACCATACCAAGACTCCGGTTGTTAAAAACAATCAGTTTTATTGGAAGCTTGTATTGGAAAATGGTCGCCATATCCCCTAAAAGCATTGATAAACCGCCGTCACCACACATGGCAATCACCTGTCTTCCCGGATAAGCTAATGAGGCTCCGATTGCCATCGGCATTGCGTTCGCCATTGATCCGTGATTAAATGATCCCAGCATTTTACGTTCGCCGGTTCCTGTAATGAATCTCGCTCCCCAGACACAGCACATTCCTGTATCAACGGTAAACACAGCATCTTTTTTGGCAAGCTGATCCAATGTGTGCGCAACATATTCAGGCTGAATGGCATCTTCGGTTCCAAATTCTTTTACATAAGTCAGCTGATGCTCTTTTACTTTTTCATAAAATTCCAGTTGCTGATTCAGGAAATTGACATCTGTTTTTTCTTTTAACAAAGGAAGCAGTGCTTTGATCGTTTCTTTTATATCACCTGCAAGGCCGAGTTCTAATTTGGCTCTTCTCCCTAATCTTTCAGGGCTTTCGTCTATCTGAACGATCTTATTTTTTACAGGCATAAATTTCTCATAAGGAAAGTCTGTTCCCAACAGCAGAACAAGATCTGCTTCATGCATGGCATGATAGGCTGAAGGCAATCCTAAAAGACCGGTCAATCCAACTTCATTCGGATTGTTAGGCTGTATTGCCATTTTTCCACGGAAAGAATATCCTACAGGAGCTTTTAAAAATTTAGCTAATTCTACAACCTCAGCATTCGATTTTTCAGCACCGATACCGCAATAGATAGTTACATTTTTACTTTCATTGATGAGGCCTGCCAGATGATTCAATTCTTCGTCTGAAGGTCTGACGACCGGATTGGTTTTAAATATCTGGGTGGAAGTGGTTGTTTCTTCGGCATCAAGTTCAGAAACATCACCCGGAAGCCCGATGACCGCTACTCCTTTTTTGGAAATTGCGTGCTGAATGGCAGTCTGTAGTGTTCGCTGTACCTGCTCAGGTCTTGTAATCATCTGATTATAATAGCTGCAGTCATCAAATAATTTTATGGTATTGGTTTCCTGAAAATAATCCATTCCCATTTCGTTACTTGGAATTGTAGAAGCAATAACCAACATGGGAACATGAGAACGGTGTGCTTCATACACTCCGTTGATCAGATGAATGTGACCGGGACCGCAGCTGCCTGCACAAACTGCAAAACCATCAAGTTCCGCTTCAGCCGCAGCTGCATAAGCTCCTACCTCCTCATGCCTAACATGAATCCATTCGATGCTGCTTTTTTTAACAGCCATATTTAAATGGTTCAGGCTGTCGCCGGTTACAGCATAAATTCTTTTGACATTGGCATTTTCGAGCATCTCAACAATCTGCTCTGCTATATTTTTAGCCATAATTGATATTTTTTTGAATTAATTTCTACTAAGAAAATAGAATCTGAAATTAATTTATCTCATAATTTTTTTTTGATGATAAATGAATAATCAAATTTAACCAATAAAAAGATTCAAAACGAAGCATTGAATGAATTTCTTATTAATTGGTTTTTATCAGATAGCAAAAAAAGCTCCGCAATTTCTTGCGGAGCTAAATATTTTCTAAAGGACTTCAATCTGATTTCTCAGAAGATCTTCAAACTCATCTCTTTTTCTTATTAAATGTGCTTTACCATCCAGGAAAAGAACTTCAGCCGGTTTTAATCTTGAATTGAAATTGGTACTCATTTCAAAACCATAGGCTCCTGCAGTATGGAATGCCAGCACATCACCCTCTCTCACTTCATTCAATTTTCTGTCCCAGGCAAAAGTATCGGTTTCACAGATGTTTCCTACTACTGTATAAATCCGCTCCGCTCCTTTTGGATTGGATAAATTTTCAATGGTATGATAAGAATCGTAAAACATTGGACGGATCAGGTGATTGAATCCTGAATTGACTCCAACAAAAACAGTGGCTGTTGTCTGCTTGATCACATTGGCTTTTACCAGAAGGTATCCGCATTTTCCAACCAGAAATTTTCCGGGCTCAAACCAGAGTTCGAATTTTTTGCCGGTCTCTTTGGAAAAATCTGAAATTGCTTTCTCCACTTTCTTTCCTAAAGCTTTTACATCGGTTTCCAGATCGCTCTCCTGATAAGGGATTTTGAAACCGCTTCCCATATCCAGATATTTCAGATTGGGAAAATGTTCGGACAATTCAAGCATGATCTCAAGAGCCTGTAAAAATACTTCAGGATCTTTGATTTCACTTCCTGTATGCATGTGAAGACCTTCTACATTCAGATTGGTGCTTTTCATTACACGTTCGATATGACGCATCTGGTGTATAGAAATCCCAAATTTTGAATCGATATGTCCTGTTGAAATTTTATGGTTTCCTCCGGCGTAGATATGCGGATTGATACGAACGAAAATAGGATAAGTATTTCCATATTTGTTCCCGAACTGCTCAAGAATCGATATATTATCAATATTGATATGAACTCCCTGCTGCATTGCCTCTTCAATCTCTGCCAAATCAACACAATTCGGTGTAAAAAGGATTTTTTCTTTAGGGAAACCCGCTTTTAATCCCAATTTCACTTCGCTGATGGATACACAGTCCAGAGAAGCGCCCAGATTCTTGATATATTTTAAAATATTTATGTTCGTTAAAGCCTTTGCAGCGTAAAAGAACTTGGTATGTTTTAAAAAAGAAGAAGTAAGCTTCTCATATTGGGTTTTGATAGATTCAGCGTCATATACATACACCGGCGTGCCATACTCATTGGCAATTTGTAGCAAATCTTTTGAGTTCATAATTTTAATTTAACATAAAAAAAGGCAGATTCTTCGAAAAGAGTCTGCCGCAATATTTATTTTTTATGCAAGGCAACTCTTTTAGGTATTCCAAACCTTTGAAAACTTTACAGCTCCCTTTTTTCCAGTTTGATTTTGTTTAAAATTTTGCATTGCTTTTTTTAATTCTATTGCAAAAATACTATTTATTTTGAGAAAACGGATTTGAAAAACATTTTCTTCTTCATAAAATAACATTGGATTGCCAAATGTTCTCCTATTTTGGTAACGGTAGCGTTTCAAAATCTCCTTTAATCAATGCTAACTGCAAATCATTATTTAAGTCTGTTGCAGACATGGGGAGATCAATCTTCAGTTTTGAAATTTTATTTAAAGTCTGAATTTGGGTAAATAACTCATAAAAACCATACGATACGGCCTTACCATTTTCAATAATCAAAAATAACTTTTCCCCTAACCTCCTGCCGCTTCCAAGCCAGAGTTCGTTTCGTTTTTTGAAATCAATTTTCTTTTTAAACGTTTCGATTTCCCTGTATTCTTCAATTTTACTGATGAACTGGACGGCTTTTGAACCTTGTGTAAAGGCCTTGAATTTAAGAATCGGTTTTTCAGATTTGTTGAGTGTATTTTTTTCAACAAGGTATTTACTGTTCCTGAAATAAAGTCCAAAGGGAAAAACTTCTCTTTTTTTGATTCCTTTTGAGTTTAAAATCAGTTTGGCAATAATATCAGTCCCTGTCAGTTCAAAGTTAATCTGCTCAACATCACGTTGAATCTCTTCGAACTTTTTCGATTTGGAATTGAACAGCTTCTTGGAAAATCGGTTGATATCCTGTACATAATCTGACAGAATAATCTTTCCCGATTCATTCTGAAAATAAACAAATCCTTTCTCACTCGGAAGGTCCTGGGTGAGCAGCTTGATTTTATTGATATAAGACTTTGCATTGGTCTCATCGTGCTGCTTCTGGATAATTTCGTTTTCGGTATCTTTTGAAACCAACAGTCTGAATAATTCCAAAGTAGCCCTGGCATCACCTTCTGCACGGTGCGCGTTCACTAATGGAATACCTAAGGATTTCACCAGTTTTCCCAATGAATAGCTTACCTCATCCGGAATAAGTTTTTTAGCTAAAGGAATTGTATCAAGGGTACTGATTTTATAGTCATAGCCCAACCTTTGAAAAGACTGGCGAAGCATTCTGTAATCAAAATCGATGTTATGCCCCACCAATGTGGTTCCTTCCGTAATTTCTATAACCCTCTTAGCCAATTCATGAAATTTCGGAGCGGTCTTTACCATTTTAGGACTGATATTGGTTAATTTCTGAACGAAAGGCGTAATGTCACTTTCCGGGTTTACAAGCGAAATAAACTGGTCGACAATCTTATGACCATCATATCTAAAAATGGCGATATCGATAATGCATTCTTTTCTGAAACCTGCACCATTGCTTTCTATATCTATAACTGAATACATTTATTTTATCTAACTTAGAATTTCTATCAAAAACTGAACCCTTACTATATCAGTACAAAATAATAATCTGCTAAAATAATCAAATCACCCTGATTCACAATAACAAACCTCTATTTAAATTTCGATTCCAGCAAAACTGCCTTCTATAATCCGTCATTATATTTAGGCATACCTTTACCTTTTTCTTCCACCTAAGCCAAACATTCCCAATATTGCCTTAGCACCTTCTCTCATGAGCGTATTGGCAAAAGTTCTTCCTGCACTGCTTTTTAAAACCTGTTCAAACATTCCAGGCTGTTCTTTTATCGGTTTTGTTTTTTGTGCCGATGTTGAATTTTCAACTGCCTGCTCCATTCTTCTAACCAGTATTTCATATGCAGATTCATTATCTACCGGTTTTTCGTATTTTGCTACCAACATTGATTTGCCTGTTAATTCTGAAACTTCTGCATCATTCAGTACATCCATTCTGGATTCGGGAGAAATAAGATAAGTGTGAACTAAAGGGGTAGGAATTCCTTTCTCATCTAAAGTTGTAATGAACGCTTCCCCTATCCCCAGATTCTGTATCAGTTCAGAAGCTTTGTAAAAATCTGTGGACGGATAATTTTCAACTGCTTTAGAAATTTCTTTTTTATCTTTTGCCGTGAAACCTCTTAATGCATGCTGAATTTTCAGACCCAACTGTGAAAGCACACTCTCCGGAACATCTCCCGGAATCTGAGTAATAAAATAAATCCCCACTCCTTTTGACCGGATGAGTTTGACCATCGTTTCGATCTGTGAAACCAAAGCCTTTGAGGATTCATCAAAAATGAGATGCGCTTCATCGATAAACAAAACCAGTTTTGGTTTTCCACTATCGCCCTCTTCAGGGAAGGTCATGTAGATTTCAGCAAAAAGAGAAAGCATAAAGGTAGAAAACAGCTGGGGCTTGCTCTGAATATCCGCAACTCTTAAAATGTTAACGACGCCTTTTCCTTCCCGTGTCTGAAGCAGATCGTGAACATCAAAGCTCAGCTCACCAAAAAAACCTGCCGCTCCCTGCTGTTCCAATGCTACGATCGATCTTAAAATGGCACCTAAAGATGCAGATGCAATGGATCCGTAGTTAGCAGACAGTTCGGCTTTCCCCTGTGGATTATCAGTTACATATTGTAAAACTTTTTTTAAATCGTTCAGGTCAATCAAAGGTAGACCTTTATCATCACAATATTTAAAAACAATCGACATGATGCTTTGCTGTGTGTCATTCAACTGTAAAATTTTACTCAACAAAACAGGTCCGAATTCAGTAACTGTTGCCCGCAATTTAACTCCTTTTCCACCTGAGATGCTCATTAGCTCAACAGGAAAAGCCTGCGGATTATAAGGAAGCTGTGTTTTTGCATAGCGTTCTTCTATAATAGAATTCATTTGTCCCGCCTGTGCAATCCCTGAAAAATCACCTTTTATATCTAAAACCAGAGAAGGGATTCCTGCATGCGAAAGTTGCTCGGCAAAAACCTGAAGGGTTTTGGTTTTCCCGGTTCCTGTGGCTCCCGCAATCAAACCATGGCGGTTGATTGTTTTTAAAGGAATAGTAACATTGACTTCTGTGACAACGTCACCGTCCAGCATTCCTTTTCCAAGAATTATATTTTCCCCTTTTGGAGTATATCTTTTGGAAAGTTCGTCAATAAATTTTGTTTTGTCTGCCATTTGATATTTTTAACTCTTAAAGGTAAATTTTTTTTATAAATTAACGGTTTCCCTTGTGTCAAATTCTTAACAAACTAAATTGAAATTGAATATTATTCAATATGATATAAAACAGTCTACTTTTTTTATATACTTTACCACTACTCTTTTGATCTGATATTGAAGAAGTTCCATTGATATTGAAAATATAAAAATTATCATATTGAGAGAAACTATCAATCAGAATTATCATTTCTTTATAATTAATCCATTACTTTGTATCTTTATAATTATTTTAAATAAAAATCAATGAAAATTGAACAAATATATACCGGCTGTCTGGCACAGGGCGCATATTATATCGTATCAGGAAACGAAGCTGCAATCATAGACCCCCTGAGAGAAGTAAAACCTTATCTTGACCGCTTAGAAAAAGACAATGTTACTTTAAAATATATATTTGAAACTCATTTTCACGCAGATTTTGTTTCAGGTCATTTGGATTTAAGCAAAAAGACGGATGCTCCGATTGTTTACGGACCGACTGCACAACCTGAATTTGAAGCAGTTATCGCAGAGGACAATCAGATTTTTGAAGTTGGAAATATAAAAATAAAAGCCCTTCACACTCCCGGTCATACCATGGAAAGCACAACCTATCTGCTGATTGACGAAGACGGAGCAGAAACAGCTATTTTCACAGGAGATACTTTATTTTTGGGAGATGTAGGACGTCCTGACCTTGCGCAAAAAGCAACCAGTATGACTCAGGAAGACCTTGCAGGAATTCTGTATGAAAGCCTTCACAGTAAAATCCTCCCTCTTGATGACAGTATTACCGTTTACCCCGCTCATGGTGCAGGTTCTGCCTGTGGAAAAAACATGCAAAAAGAAACGGTTGATATTCTGGGAAACCAAAAAAGAACCAACTACGCTCTTAATCAGCCTGATAAAGAGTCATTTGTAAGAGAAGTGCTTGATGGTCTTACCGCTCCTCCAAAATATTTCGGGATGAATGTTGCGATGAATAAAGGGGGATACGACAGCCTTGATGATGTGATGGAGAAAGGCCTGAACCCTGTTGCTGTAGAAGATTTTGAAAGTTTCGCAGACGAAACCGGAGCTTTGATTTTAGACACGAGAGGTCCTGCAGATTTTCATAAAGGTTTTATTCCAAACTCTATCAATATAGGATTAAAGGGTGATTTTGCCCCATGGGTGGGAAACCTGATCGTAGACGTTAAGCATCCATTGCTATTGGTTTGTGATGAAGGCACGGAAGAAGAAGTTATCACAAGGTTAAGCAGAGTCGGATTTGACAATGTTTTAGGTTATCTGAAGGGAGGGTTCAATTCATGGCAAAATTCCACCAAAGAAATTGATGAGGTGAACAGAATTTCTCCTGCAGAATTTGCAGAACAATTTAATGAAAACTCAAAAATTATTGACGTCAGAAAATTAACAGAATATTCTGCAGAACATATCGACAATGCCTATAACAAGCCTCTTGATGATATCAGTGAATGGGTATCAACCATAGATGATTCTGAACATTTTTTCCTGCACTGCGCAGGAGGTTACAGAAGTATGATTGCTGCAAGCATTCTCAACTCACGGGGAATCAGGAATTTTAGTGAAGTAGAGGGAGGTTTTAACGGAATCAAAAAGACAGAAAAGCTTGCGATCTCTGATTTTGTCTGCCAGTCAAAAACGCTTTAACAGAAATCTATTTGGAATTATTCTTGCTGAAATATTTTAAAAATTTATTATGTCACAAAAATTTCAGGAACTTATTGAATCAGAAAGACCGGTATTGATCGACTTTTTCGCAACCTGGTGCCAACCCTGCAAAGTGCAGTCTTCAGTTTTGACTTCTGTTAAAGAAAAGGTTGGCGAAGGGGCAAGAATTGTAAAGATAGATATTGATCAATATCCAGCCATTGCCTCTCAATACGGTGTCCGTGGCGTTCCTACTCTGGCAGTTTTCAAAAAAGGAGAATTACTTTATAAAGAAAGCGGGGTTCATGATGTGAATCGCCTGACACAACTTTTAGAACAGTATATTCAGAGCTGAATGTCAAGCTGAATTTTAAAACTCACATCTATTCATAAAGGTTTCACGGATTAGTGAAAATAAAAAATCCGTGAAACCCGTGAATGTATCTTTAATTATCCCAAGCCTTCAACTTTAAAATTATCCCTGTCATTCAAAAACTGAAAATGATTTCTGAAATTCTTCAGTTCTTCAAGATTTAACTCTGCGGAAACCAGATTTCCTTTTTTCTCGGCAATCTCTTTACCGTCAGCAAAGAAGCAGTGCGAACTTTCCTGATAATAAAGATCATTACCGTCTGTCCCTATTCGGTTTAAGCCAAAAACGAAGGATAAATTCTCAATGGCCCGGGCTTTCAGTAAATGCTCCCAGGCTCCCACTCTTTTTTCCGGCCAGTTCGCAACGTATAGTATTGCATCATAATCATCATTGTTTCTTGCAAAAACCGGAAATCTCAAATCATAACAGACCTGCAGCAGAAAACGTAACCCAAGATAATCTACAATTACTCTTTTGTCACCGGAAGTATAAATCTTATCTTCTCCTGAAAAAGAAAACAAATGCCTTTTGTCATAAAAAGTAACCTCAGAATCCGGTTTGATAAAATACATCCGGTTATAAAATCTTCCGTTTTCTTCAACAGAAGCACTTCCAGAAAAAGCCGTATTTTTTTCTTTGGAAATTTTCTTTAGAAACTCCAGAGACTCTTCATTTTTATCAGAAACTTCAGCGGCATCCATACAAAAACCTGTAGAGAACATTTCAGGCAAAAGAAACAGATCTGCATCCTGATTCTGCAGTTGATTTTCTATTAATTTAAAGTTTTCGGTTTTGTTTTTCCAGATAATATCCTGATTTAATCCAATAATTTTCATATTTCTATTTCAAAAGTTGTATAAAATTACAGTTTTTTCCTGATTTCGGTTTTATATTTGCTGCAAATTGTCATTAGTAGTAATTTAAAAATAAAACATATGAAGAAATTGGTTTTTATGCTGATGCTTGTTTTTACAGGAGCAACATTAAGCGCCCAGGCCTATACTGGAAAAGGAGATCAGAAAGTAAATTTAGGGCTTAATGCGTGGGGTTACGGAACAGGAATCGCCGCCACATATGATTACGGTTTGAATCAACTTATATCGGTGGGAGCCGGAGCCAATGCATACTTTGACGGCTATAAAGACAATAATGAAGACAACAGGGTTTTTATTTTCGGAAGAGTTAATTTCCATCTGAAAGAAGCACTTGACTTACCGGAGAAGCTGGATATTTATCCCGGAGTGGATTTAGGTGTTCTCGGAAGAGACTTCGGAATCGGCGCTCATATCGGTGCACGATATTTCTTTACTGATAAAGTAGGTGTTTTTGCAGAAGTAGGTAACAACGGAAGCCTGGGAGTTTCTTTCAATTTCTAAAAACAGTCAAAATATATGACAAAGCTTCTCATTTAGAGGAGCTTTTTTGTTTGGCATCCTTTTGATAATTGTTACCTTTGCAAATTAAAATCTAAAAACAATTAATGGAATTAGCAATTAAGATCTTTCAATTCATATTAAGCATATCTATCTTAGTCATTCTTCATGAACTTGGGCACTTTTTACCCGCAAAATGGTTCAAAACCAAAGTGGAAAAATTTTACCTGTTCTTCGACCCATGGTTTTCTTTAGCGAAGAAAAAAATCGGTGAAACTGAATATGGTATCGGATGGTTACCGTTCGGAGGTTATGTAAAAATTGCCGGAATGGTGGATGAAAGTATGGACACCGAACAATTGAAGCAACCTGCTCAACCTTGGGAATTCAGAGCAAAACCGGCCTGGCAGAGACTGATCATTATGATGGGTGGGGTTACTGTCAATTTCTTCCTGGCGTGGCTGATCTACGGATGTCTTTCATTTTTTAACGGTGAAACTTCTTTTGACACAGCAAAAGTCGATGCTCCGATGAACTACACGAGTGTCGCAAAAGGAATGGGCTTTCAGGATGGAGATAAAATTTTAAAGGTTGACGGAAAAACCCAGAATAATCTTGATAAATTAGCTTTAGACGTTCTATTGAGTGACCACATCACTGTTCTAAGAAACGGAAAGGAAGTAACCTTCCCTACCAATGACGACGGAAAGGCAATGGCTTTCAGAGATGAAAATCCTAAAGCATTTCTTACCCCGAGATTTCCCGCTGTGATTGACACGATCATCAGTCCCAAAACGATACAAGCCGGTTTAAAAGTAGGTGATCAGATTGTTTCTGTGAACAATCAGAAAATCAATTATTATGACGAGCTTCAGGCTGTTATTACAAAAAATGCAGATAAAAACCTTAATGTCGAAGTTTTAAGAGCCAATGTATTGCAGCCACTTGTACTTCCCGTATCTAAAGAAGGAACTTTAGGAATTTCTTCTTATAAGCAGTTAACCAAGTTCTATGAAACCAAGCATTTCTCTTTCGGACAGTCTGTAGGACGAGGATTCACAAGAAGTATTGAAAGCTTAACGTATCAGGTAAAGCAGTTTAAATTAATCTTCAACAAAAAAGTACAGGGTTATAAGAAGGTAGGCGGACCGTTAGCGATCATTAAAAACATGCCGGTTGACAAAGCAAAAGACGGAAGTGTATCTATTGACTGGACAGCTTTCTGGAGTTTTACAGCAATGTTCTCTGTCTGGCTGGCATTCCTGAACTTAATTCCGATCCCAGGATTGGACGGGGGGCACGTTATTTTCACTTTATATGAAATGATTGTCGGAAAACCGGTTCCACAGAAGGTTTTGGAAAACGCACAGATGGTTGGGGTTATCTTCCTGTTAGGCTTAATGTTACTGATTTTCGGAAGTGATATTTTTAAATGGATTTCTGGAAGTCTTTAATTTTATTTTAAAAAATTAAATAAAAAACTTGCGTGGTTTAAATATCAGTCCTATATTTGCACCACCTAAAAATAGGGACATTCCTCCTTAGCTCAGTTGGTTAGAGCATCTGACTGTTAATCAGAGGGTCCTTGGTTCGAGCCCAAGAGGAGGAGCAAAAAAGACTTACAGCAATGTAGGTCTTTTTTGATTTTAAGACTTCCCTGTTTCAAATTATTTTAAAATTTAAATTCCTGAAAAATAATCTGATAGCAGGTTTCAGGCAATTTTGATTAAAAAATATTTGCTTGATATTGTTTTTCATATTATCTTTGCCCCACCTTAAAAGAGGAACATTCCTCCTTAGCTCAGTTGGTTAGAGCATCTGACTG